>NZ_JBEJZY010000004.1:0-145517 GCF_040256935.1 Photorhabdus viridis | reverse complement strand
AGCTATTCTTAAAGCCGGTGCCGTTTACGTGCCGATTGATCCCAGTATGCCGGATGAGCGGAAAAACTGGCTAATGAGGGATTCCTCAGCCAAATTGTTGCTCACCGATACACGGGAGGATATTCCGGCTAACCTGACGGTTCCCCTGTTGCGTCTTTTTGATGAGACAGATACGTGTAGAGCGCGCGATCGCTTAAACCCTGATTTACCGTGTTCCAGTGCCGGATTGGCATATATTATGTACACCTCCGGCTCGACCGGTACGCCCAAAGGGGTCTTGGTGCCGCACCGGGCGGTGGTCCGGCTGGTCATCAATAATGGCTATGCCGAAATTGGGCCGGGTGATCGGGTGGCTTTTGCGGCTAACCCGGCTTTTGATGCCAGCACGTTTGAAGTCTGGGCACCGTTGCTCAATGGCGGCGCGTTAGTGGTGGTCGATCGTGTCACTTTGCTGACACCGCTGGAGTTTGTACAAGTTCTACAGGTTCAGCGAATAACGGCGCTGTGGCTGAGTGTCGGATTGTTTAACCAGCTGGCGGCGGAGTTGTCTCCGGTTCTGCCGCAAATAAAGCTCCTGATTGTCGGGGGAGATGCCCTTGATCCCCATGTTATCGGGCAGGTATTGAGCACGAGTCCGCCACAACAGTTATTGAATGGCTATGGGCCGAGTGAAGGCACTACCTTTACCACGACATACCGTATCACGGCATCAGCGCAGGGAGCGATCCGCATCCCGATTGGCCGACCGGTAGCCAACACGCGGGTTTATCTGTTGGATACGCATGGTCAGCCGGTGCCGTTGGGGGTGGCCGGGGAGATTTATGTCGGGGGTGATGGGGTTGCTTATGGTTATCTTAATCATCCTGAATTGACGGCTGAACGTTTTCTGGTTGATCCGTTCAGTGATCACCCGGATGCACGCATGTACCGTACCGGGGACTTGGCGCGTTATATGCCGGATGGCAATCTGGAGTTTCTGGGCCGCAACGATCAGCAGGTGAAAATCCGCGGTTTCCGCATTGAACCGGGGGAAATTGAGGCCCGGCTGATAGAACACCCGGCGGTATGTGAATCGGTGGTGTTGGCGTTGGGAGAAGGGCAGGATAAGCGTCTGGTCGCTTATGTTGTGGTGCAAGCGGATGAGGGGCTGGCGAATAGCCTGCGTGCTCATCTGAGTGCAACTTTACCGGATTATATGGTGCCGTCGGCTTTTGTGCGGCTGGATGCCCTTCCGTTGACGCCTAATGGTAAACTGGATCGCCGGGCATTGCCGGCCCCGGACAATGAAGCCTTTGCTTATCAAGTTTACGAAGCGCCCCAAGGCGAAACGGAAATTGCACTGGCAGAGATTTGGTGTGAGTTGCTGGGGGTTGAGCAGGTCAGCCGGCATGACAGCTTCTTCGTGCTGGGCGGTCATTCTCTGCTTGCCATACGAATGACCAATCTTGCCGCCAGTTATGGTTTAGTTTGCACATTAAATGCTTTATTCCAATTCCCGGTGCTGTCCGAACTGGCCTCTAAAATCACGTCAGATTTATTGTCTCAGCCACAAAGCAGTGCTATATCGGTGAGACCTGATGGAACAGGATTGCCGCTATTCTTTGTCCCCAGTGGGATGGGTGACCATTCCTATGTCTTCGGGCTGACCCAGCATATCCAGTCAGGCCATCCGGTTTATGCCTTGCCTTGGCCGTCCATCAGTGAGGAACCGATGTTAACGATGGAAGAACAGGCGACAAGAATGATCAGCTTGATGAAAGCGGTTCAACCAGAAGGCCCGTACCGGTTATGTGGCTACTCTTCCGGCGGTATATTGGCTTATGCTATTGCCGAGCGGCTTTTGTATGCTGGTGAGACAGTGAACTTCTTGGGGGGGATTGATACGCCAGCGCCTCATTATTTTTTAGGGAAAGAGGCCATACAACCTAAATATCATTTCTTTACTGAGCTGGCCCGGCAGTCAGGGGAACAGTGCACAGAAGAGGTCGCGGCGTTGTACCGGCGAATTGATGAGCTGAGTTTGGTGCAGTTTATTGCAGCGGCACAGGAATTGGCGTTATATCCCGCCAATCTATCCTCTGATTTAATCGCCAAACGTTGGGAGCAGATAGAGCGTTATGCACAAATAGTCAGAGAGTATGAACCGCAGGCATTAGCGGTAACGCTGCATCAGTTTTATGCGATAGAGCCTTCTCCTTCTGTTTCTTTTGTCACGGATGAAAAGCCGGAGTCGTTAAATATAGAACCGTCATTAGGCTGGGCGCAGGTCATGCCTGACTCTTCACTTCAGTTGATTGCTATTTCGGGTGATCATTTTAGTTTGTTGGAGGATAAGGAGCATAGAATTGCTTTAGCTCATGCTCTGAATGAGGCATTAGCAATACATTGTGATGAGGAGATATTGTAATACGAATATATTAATCATTATAGAATAATTTAATGTTGGTATGATAATCCAGTATATATTTTTATACTGGATTATTTCTATATTAAAATAAAATAAAGTAAAACTATAACCCACATAATAATTGTTTTAACTATATTTGATCGTTACTATTGTTGTTGTAATTTTCTATTATGTGATCTAAATCGGATTTTATTATTAGTTTTGTTTTGTTTTTTTGATTTCCTTGGTGTTTCAATCTTGTATTTAGTTGTAGAGTTTTCGCTGAAAATATTTCTTTTGATGAAAAAATATCTGAAGAATTTAATAATGGTAATGTGTTTCTTGGTGGTGATATAGTTTGGTTTAATCAACTTTAATTTTATGATCTCACCTCGGCATATATTGGATTTATTTTAAACGATTCGTGATGATAAGAGTGAAAAATCGGTGGGGACAGTCTCAATGTATATGTTAGTCGGTATTTTCAGACTGAATAACATTAAACCTTGTTGTTGCTTGTACCACGTGCTGATCAATATCGCTGGGTATCCAGAAAATCGCACCAAAGAACGATTTTTCCTGATTTTTTTTCATAATAATCAATGCAGTATGGGGTTGGTGATTATGTCCGTCATATTATTTTATTATTACGGGATAATATGCGATGGAATTAATTATAATTTGAAATTATTTCTTAATGGTATTAAATGTAATAACGTCTTTATTCTCGATAGAACTTAATTGTTATAAGATAACATGTAATGAAATAATGTTAAATTGGTGTTGCTATTTTTATCATGTTCACATTGTTGATGTTATTTCGTTGTTGTAATGTAATGTCGTATGTGGTTGTTTTTAATCTAAAATTAATCTTCAGTGATAGTCATAATAAATGTAGAGAATGGGTTGAGCTTTAATTGTGTAATTTGCCATAAGTCAATAAGAATTATAGGGAGTTAATCTAAATTATCTAAAAAATAGGAACGAACATGGAATGTCTTATTCCGTATCATAAAATTAATTATTTATTTCGTTGTCAGGGGAATTAACATCGTAGAATTATTGGTCATATGGCTGTTGATTAAGCTATGGCATCCAATGTTTGAATATTTCGGATTGATGTCAGACGTGTCCATTTTTATTTCTTGGGGGCAAGAAGTAAGGGAAAAATATTGGTGATGATTGTCGGGAATGACAGTTTTCAAATTTCTAGTAGATTCGTTGGAGTAGTAAATGAAAGATAGTATTGCTGAAGCAGGAAGTGCTCTTAACACTAAACTCTTCGCACAGACGTCAGAAAATATAACTAACGTAAATGACGTTTCACCACAGACTCAAAATACAAAGAGTATTCCCCAGGAGTTCACATCCAGTGAATTATTTTGGTATAAGCGCCTTGTTTCTTTACAACCACTCCAGTTGCCTTTCGAGACTGTTGGGGAGCAAGCGGAACCCAGATGGGCAGTGAGCAAATGGCTTCCGCCGTTGCCTAAAAACCGTGAAGAGGACGCATTGGGGACGTTGTTGCAGGCATTTGTCATTTACCTTGCCCGTTTGACTCATCAGACTGAATTCCAAATTGGTTGGTGTGTGGATGAGGTGAACGATACATTGGCAGATTTGGCGCCAGTGGTGCCTATGGCCGTTGAAATGGCATTTGATAAGCCGTGGGGGGCGGTAGCTGACTGGGTTGATGATGAGCTTGCCCGCCTGGCGCAATATCGGACATTTAGTCGTGATCTCCTCTTCCGCTCTCCTTCATTGCAGGCTATCCCGGCATTGGCAACCCGCCAGCCGTGGCAGATCGTTGTCTCTGTGATATCGGATGACCGGGACGGCGATCAGGCGGCGCCAGGTGAATTGCTGACCCTCCAGGTGAATACGCAGGGCGGTTTTCGCTGGATATACGATACAAACCGTCTGAGCGGGGAAGTGGTTCAGCGGATGGGAGAACATTTACAGATGCTGGTATTGTCAGGGAGGGATGATGAAATCCCCGTTTGCCAGCTGAGTTTACTGCCTGAAGCTGAACGGACATTGTTGCTGGAAACCTGGAACGCGACGGAAACCCCGTATCCGGACCCGTTATGTATTCATCAGCTGTTTGAGCAGCATGCAGAACAAACCCCGCAGGCCACGGCATTGGTGTATCAAGAACAGACCTTCAGTTATGCCGAATTAAATGCCTGCGCCAACCGGCTGGCCCATCAATTGATTGCGTTGGGGGTGACGCCGGATCAGCGGGTGGTGATTTGTATCACGCGCTCACCAGCAATGGTGGTCGGGTTATTGGCGGTGCTGAAAGCCGGCGGCGCTTATGTGCCGCTGGATTCAACCTATCCGCAGGAACGTCTGGCGTATATCCTGAGTGATACGGCTCCGTCAGTGGTATTAGCGGATGCAGCTGGTCAGGCTGCATTGGGTGAGGAAGCGCTGGTCGGATTAACGGTACTGGACCCGAATACGCTGCCCGATCAGTCGGACAGCAACCCGCAGGTCCCGGCGTTGACGCCTCAGCATCTGGCTTACATCATCTATACTTCCGGCTCAACCGGACAGCCGAAAGGGGTGATGGTTGAACATCAGGCGATATATCAACGGTATCTGGGTTTTAATGACACTTATGCCGTCACCGCGCAAGACCGGGTATTGCAATTTGTTGCTTTTGCTTTTGATGTTTCCGTGGAAGATTTCTTCTCGTCATTATGCAACGGCGCCACGCTGGTTCTTCGCGATGATAGCTGGCTGGCTTCAGTGCCGGCGTTTATTGCTTTAACCCAGCAATATCGTATTACGGTGATGTCCCTGCCGACCCTATTTTGGTCTGAACTGGCGGCCAGAGATAAGGCGTTATCGCTGCCGGATTGCCTCCGGTTGATCATTATTGGCGGTGAGGCGGTCAAAAAGAATGCGATTCAGGACTGGTTTACCCATGAAACCCACCGGCCCCGGCTATTGAATGGTTATGGCCCGACGGAAAATGTGGTGACGGTAACCTATAAGGACGTGTTATCCCCAGCGGATGATCGTTCTATTGGTCGGCCGGCTAAAAATGCTCGCATCTACCTGCTGGACAGGGACGGCCAGCCTGTGCCACTAGGCTGCGTGGGTGAAATGTATATTGGCGGCGTCGGTGTGGCGCGGGGTTATCTGAACCGGCCAGCATTGAGTATGGAACGTTTTATGCCGGATCCCTTTAGCCCGGTAGCGGGTGCGCGGATGTATCGCACTGGGGATTTGGCCCGTTACTTGCCGGACGGTGACTTGGAATTCCTGGGTCGTAATGATGAGCAGGTTAAAATCCGCGGCTTCCGGGTTGAACTAGGGGAAATTGAAACCCGGTTGGTAGAACACCCGGCGGTGCAAGAGGCGGCGGTACTGGCGCTGGATGATGGGCAGAGCAAACGGTTGGTCGCTTATGTGGCGGCGCGAGCGCAGGAGGGGTTGGCTGCCCGTTTGCGTGAACACCTGAGTGCGATTTTACCTGACTATATGGTCCCAGCGGTCTTTGTGCGTCTGGATACCTTCCCGCAGACCCCGAACGGCAAACTGGATCGCCGGGCATTACCAGCGCCAGGAGAGGGGGATTTTGCCCGTCAGATTTACGAAGCGCCGCAAGGGGAAGCTGAGATCGCTTTGGCTGCCCTTTGGCGTGAATTATTGGGCATTGAACAGATCAGCCGGCATGACAGTTTCTTTGCGTTGGGCGGCCATTCACTGCTTGGCGTGCAGATGATTGAACGTCTGCGTCATCAGGGGGTGACACTGACGGCGCGTGATCTGTTCCAATCACCGGTGTTGTCGGCACTGGCCCGAACGTTGGGACAGCACCGGGCCGTGGTGGTGCCGGCGAATGTGATTACGCCGGCAACCACAGCGTTAACACCGGCGATGTTGCCGTTGATTGATCTGACTCAGGCTGAGATTGATCATATTGTTGAGCAGGTACCGGGTGGGGTGGCGAATATTCAGGATATCTATGCCCTGTCGCCGTTACAGGACGGTATCCTGTTCCATCATTTGTTGACAAAGGAAGGCGACCCGTATCTGGTGCTCTATCCGGCGGCCTTTGCAAACCGCGCTCTGCTGGACCGTTATCTGGCGGCGATGCAACAGGTGGTTGATCGCCATGACATCCTGCGTACGGCGTTTATCTGGGAAGGATTGTCAGTCCCCGCTCAGGTAGTTTGGCGTCAGGCGACCTTGCCGGTGACTGAACTGACGCTAGACCCGGCTGACGGCCCGGTCGTTGACCAGTTAACCCAGCGTTTTGACCCGAGTCGGTATCGTCTTGACCTGAGCCAGGCGCCGCTATTGCATTTTGTCATCGCTCAGGAAACCGATGGCCGCTGGTTTTTACTGGAATTGCAACATCACTTGATCGGCGACCATGAAACGATGGAAGTGATGAAACATGAAGTTCAGGCTTATTTTGCCGGGCAGGAGGAGAGCTTGCCTGTTTCGGCGCCGTTCCGTCATCTGGTGGCGGAGGCCCGGCTGGGGATGAATCAGGACGCGCATACCCATTTCTTTACCGACATGTTAGCGGAGGTGGATGAACCCACTCTGCCGTTCGGGCTGGCGGATGTGCATCATGATGGCTCTCAGGAGACGGAATCCTACCGAATGCTGACGGCTGGGTTGAATGACCGTTTGCGCCATCAGGCCCGGTGTTTGGGCGTCAGTTTGGCGGCATTGTGTCATCTGGCTTGGGCGCAGGTGTTATCGCGTATCTGTGGGCAGGAGAAAGTGGTGTTTGGCACCGTGCTGTTTGGGCGGATGCAGGCAGGTAAAGGCGCCGATAGCGGCATGGGATTGTTTATCAATACCCTGCCGTTGCGGCTGGATATGGATGAAACCCCGGTACGGGACAGTGTGCGCGAGGTGCATCTGCGGCTGGCCGGGTTGCTGGCCCATGAACATGCGTCACTTGCGCTGGCCCAGCGGTGCAGCGGGGTTGCCAGCGGTACGCCTCTCTTTAGCGCCTTGTTCAACTATCGACATAATGAGCAGCCGGATCCGCTGGATGAAACGATGGCCGGGATTGAATTCCTGGGTGAACAGGAGCGCACTAACTATCCGTTTGGGTTGTCGGTGGAAGATGGCGGTTCCACTTTGGGGCTGACGGCTCATGTGGTGCAGCCGTTTGATCCGGAAAGGATATGCGGTTATATGCAGCAGGCGCTGGAGAGTCTGGTGGAAACGCTTGAGCAGGCCCCTGAGACCCCAGTACGGTCGTTGAATATCCTGCCGGAAACAGAACGCACGCTGTTGCTGGAAACCTGGAATGTCACCGACGCACCATATCCTGAACAAGGGTGTATCCATCAATTATTTGAACAACAGGTGGAGAAAAATCCTGATGCAACGGCATTGATGTATCAGGAACAGACCCTCAGCTATGCTGAATTGAATATCCGCGCTAATCGTCTCGCCCATCACCTGATTGCGTTGGGCGTCACACCGGATCAGCCGGTGGCGATTTGTGTGGCGCGTTCACCGGCGATGGTGGTGGGATTGTTGGCGGTGCTGAAAGCTGGCGGCGCTTATGTGCCGCTGGACCCAACTTATCCGGGTGAACGCTTGACGCATATATTGAATGATGCTGTCCCATCAGTGGTACTGGCTGATAAAGTCGGGCAGGCTGCGCTGGGCGAAGAGGCGCTGGCCGGACTAACGGTACTTGACCTGCATATGTTGTCTGATCAGCCGGACTGTAACCCACAGGTGTCTGCGTTGACGCCGCAACATCTGGCGTATGTGATTTACACCTCCGGCTCAACCGGGCAGCCGAAAGGGGTGATGGTAGAACATCAGGCGATTTATCAACGGTATCTGGGTTTTAATGACACCTATGCCGTCACTGCGCAAGACCGGGTATTGCAATTTTCCTCTTTTGCCTTCGATGCTTCAGTAGAAGAATTTTTCTCGTCATTATGTAACGGCGCTACGCTGGTTATCCGTGATGATAGCTGGCTGACTTCGATACAGGAATTCATCGCCTTAACCCGGCAAAACCATATCACGGTGATGTCCCTGCCAACCTTATTCTGGTCTGAACTGGCAGCCAGAAATAATACATTACCGCTGCCGGATTGCCTCAGATTAATCATTATTGGCGGTGAGGCGGTACAGAAGAGCGCGATTCAGGCATGGTTTACGCAGGAAACTCATCAACCCCGGCTGTTAAATACCTATGGCCCGACGGAAAATACCGTGATTGCGACCTGTAAGGCGATATTATCACCAGCAGATGATCGTTCTATCGGCCGGCCGGTCAGCCATACCTGCATTTATCTGCTGGACCGGGATGGTCAACCGGCGCCATCAGGCAGTATTGGCGAAATCTATATTGGTGGTGTGGGTGTGGCGCGGGGTTATATGAACCGCCCAGAATTGACTGCTGAACGTTTCCTGGCTGATCCATTTAGTCATAAAGCGGATGCCCGGATGTATCGCTCTGGAGATTTGGCACGCTACCTGCCGGATGGCAACTTGGAGTTTCTGGGCCGCAATGACCAGCAGGTTAAGATCCGTGGTTTCCGGATTGAGCCGGGGGAAATTGAGGTCCGGTTGGTGGAATACCCGGCGGTGCAAGAAGCGGTTGTATTGGCTTTGGGGGATGGACAAGATAAGCGTCTGGTCGCCTATGTGGCAGCGCAAGCGCAGGAAGAGTTGGCAGCCCGTTTGCGTGCACACCTGAGCGCAGTTTTACCTGACTATATGATACCGGCGGCCTTTGTGCGTCTGGATACCTTCCCGCAGACCCCAAATGGCAAGCTGGATCGCCGGGCGTTACCTGAGCCGGGGGAGGAGGCGTTTGCCCGTCAGCGCTATGAAGCCCCTCAAGGGAAGATAGAAACGATGCTGGCGGCGGTCTGGCGTGAGTTGCTGGGCGTTGAGCAGGTTGGCCGGCATGACAGCTTCTTTGCGTTGGGGGGGCATTCACTGCTTGCCGTGAGCATGATTGAGCGATTGCGACGTATTGGTCTGGGTTTATCGGTACAAGCACTATTCCGGCATCCAACACTTTCTGTTCTGGCCCAGTCCCTGGTTCAGCATGATGAAACCCAGGTGCCTGATAACCGTATTACACCGGATACGGTGGCGTTGACTCCAGACCTGCTGCCGCTGATTGACCTGACTCAGCCCGAGATTGACCGCATCATCGAACAGGTACCGGGCGGGATCAGCAATATCCAGGATATCTATGCGTTGTCGCCGTTGCAGGATGGCATTTTGTTCCACCATCTGCTGGAGGATGAAGGCGATCCGTATCTGTTAATCAGCCAGATGGCTTTTGCTGACCGGACGCTGTTGGATAATTATTTGACGGCGGTTCAACAGATAATTGATCGGCACGATATTTTACGTACTGCCTTTATCTGGCAAGGATTGTCAGTGCCGGCGCAGGTGGTTTGGCGTCAGGCGCAATTGTCCGTCACTGAACTGACGCTGGATCTGGCTGATGGGCCGATCAGCGACCAGTTAACCCAGCGTTTTAACCCGCGTCATTATCGTCTCGATTTGGGGCAGGCGCCTTTGCTGCATTTTGTGATTGCACAGGAAGGAGCAGAAGGTCGCTGGATTCTGTTTGAATATCAGCACCATCTGATCGGCGACCATACCACGCTGGAAGTGATGAACCGCGAAGTACAGGCGTATCTTACTGGTCAGGAAGACAGCTTGCCTGCGCCGGCGTCGTTCCGCAACTTGGTGGCGCAAGCCCGGTTGGGTGTGAGTCAGGAAGCACATACTCGCTTCTTTACCGATATGCTGGCGGCGGTGGATGAACCCACACTGCCGTTCGGTCTGACAGAGGTGCATCGTGATGGTTCGCAGGTGCTGGAATCTCACCGGATGCTGACGGGCACATTGAATGACCGTTTACGTAGTCAGGCCCGGCGTTTGGGTGTTAGTCTGGCAGCGCTGTGTCATCTGGCCTGGGCGCAAGTCTTGTCGCGTACCAGTGGTCAGGAAAAAGTGGTGTTCGGCACCGTGTTGTTTGGACGCATGGCGGCGGGGGATGGCGCTGACAGCGGCATGGGATTATTTATCAATACGCTGCCATTGCGGCTGGATATTGATGATACCCCGGTAAGTGATAGCGTGCAGGCCGCCCATACCCGGCTGGCCGGATTATTGGCGCATGAACATGCGTCACTGGCGCTGGCCCAGCGTTGCAGCGGTGTGCAGGGTGAGATCCCTCTCTTCAATAGTCTGTTGAACTATCGGCATAATGCCCAACTGGATACGTCGGATGAATTCGTCAACGGTATTGAATTTATTGGCGGACAGGAGCGGACCAACTATCCGTTAGCGTTATCGGTGGAGGATTTTGGCGAATCCTTAGGGCTGACCGCCCAGGTAGTGCAACCGCTTGATCCGGAAAGAATATGCGGTTATATGCAACAGGCGTTGGAAAGTCTGCTTGAGGCGCTTGAACAATCTCCTGAGACCCCGGTACGGGCACTGAGCATTCTGCCTGAAACGGAGTGCACATTGCTGTTAAAAACCTGGAATGCGACGAAAACCGCATATCCTGAGCAGTTATGCATTCATCAGTTATTTGAACGGCAAGTGGAGAAAAACCCAGAGATTACGGCTCTGGTGTATGAAGACCAGACCTTCAGCTATGCGGAATTGAATGCCCGGGCTAACCGGCTGGCCCATCAACTGATTGCGCTGGGTGTCGTACCGGATCAGCGGGTAGCGATTTGCGTGGCACGCTCACCTGCGATGATAGTGGGATTATTGGCAGTGCTGAAAGCGGGTGGGGCCTATGTGCCACTGGACCCGGCTTATCCGGGCGAGCGTCTGACTCATATTTTGATCGATTCTGCGCCGGTTATTTTACTGGCTGATGTGACCGGACGTGCGGCGCTGGGTGAGAAGGCGCTTTCGGAGCAGAGGGTACTTGACCCGAACAGTTTGCCTGACCAGCCAGACAGTAACCCGCAGGTTTCTGCGCTGACCGCGCGGCATCTGGCGTATGTGATTTACACCTCCGGCTCGACCGGCATGCCGAAAGGGGTGATGGTCGAGCATCGTGGGCTGGTTAACCTTATTCTGGATAAAATTGCCCAGTTTGATATTCACATGGGTAACCGGATGTTGCAGTTCGCTTCATTTGGCTTTGATGCCAGTGCTTGGGAAATCATGATGGCGCTGACTGCTGGGGCGACTTTGGATATTCCCGTTGATACTGTTCGTCAGGACCCGCGCCAGCTCTGGCGTTATCTGGAGGAACAGGGGGTGACGCATGCCTGCCTGACGCCGGCCCTGCTGCGGGAGGGAGCTGATTTACCGGTGATGACGATAAAACCGACCTTGATACTCGGTGGTGAAGCGCCCAGTGCGGCTTTGCTTCAGGCGCTGAGCCGTCAGGCAACGCTGTTCAATGCTTATGGTCCAACAGAAATCACGGTTTGTGCGACGGCCTGGCGTTGTCCGTCAGACTATACGAATGGGGTGATCCCGATCGGCCGTCCGACGGCCAACACGCAGATTTATCTGCTGGATACCCACGGCCAGCCGGTCCCGTTGGGGGCTGTGGGAGAGTTGTATATTGGGGGGGCTGGTGTAGCACGGGGTTATCTCAATCGTTCTGACTTGACTGTTGAACGTTTTCTCGCTGATCCGTTTAGTGATGATCCGGATGCACGCATGTACCGCACTGGAGATTTAGCCCGTTACCTGCCGGATGGCAATTTGGCATTCTTTGGTCGTAGCGATCAGCAAGTCAAAATCCGCGGTTTCCGCATTGAACCGGGTGAAATTGAGGTCCGGCTGGTGGAATACCCGGCGGTACAAGAAGCGGTTGTGTTGGCACTGGGAGAAGGGCAGGGCAAACGGCTGGTCGCTTATGTGGTCGCGCCAGAGGATGAGGGGCTGGCTAATCGCCTGCGCAGCCACCTGAGCGCCATTTTACCTGACTATATGGTGCCGGCGGCCTTTGTGCGTCTGGATGCCTTCCCGTTAACCCCGAACGGCAAGCTGGATCGCCGGGCGCTACCGGCACCGGGGGAGGCGGCGTTTGCCCGCCAGATTTACGTAGCGCCGCAAGGCGAGATGGAAGTCGCGCTGGCGGCAATCTGGTGTGAATTGCTGGGGGTTGAACAGATCAGCCGACATGACAATTTCTTTGCGCTAGGTGGCCACTCATTGCTGGTTGTGCGGATGATTGAACTGCTGCGGCGTATTCATCTGAGTGTCTCGGTGCAAACGTTATTCCAGTATCCGATACTCTGTGACCTGGCTCAATTTTTAGGCCAGCATCGGGAAATCCAGATCCCTGAGAACCGCATTGTATCGGCTACCTCTGTGTTGACCCCGGATCTGCTGCCGTTGATTGACCTGACTCAGCCAGAGATTGACCGCATCATCGAACAGGTACCGGGCGGGGTTAGCAATATCCAGGATATCTATGCCTTGTCGCCGTTGCAGGACGGTATTCTATTCCACCACTTGTTGGTTGATGATGGTGATCCCTACTTGTTGATGGATCAGATGGCCTTTACTGATCGGTCCTTGCTGGATCGTTATCTGGCGGCGGTTCAACAGGTAGTTGACCGGCACGATATCCTGCGTACTGCCTTTATCTGGCAAGGATTATCAGTCCCGGCGCAGGTAGTCTGGCGTCAGGCTACATTGTCCGTTACTGAACTGACCTTGGATCCAGCTGACGGGCCGGTCAGTGACCAACTGTTTCAACGTTTTGATCCGCGTCACCATCGTATCGACCTAAGTCAGGCCCCGTTGTTGCGCGTTGTGGTGGCGCAGGAAACCGATGGCCGTTGGATAGTCATGCAATTGCAGCATCATCTGATTGGCGACCATACGACGCTGGAAACGATGAATACGGAAGTGCAGGCGTATTTGACCGGACAGGGGAACAGTCTGCCGGCGCCGGCGCCGTTCCGTAATCTGGTGGCTCAGGCCCGGCTGGGTGTCAGCCAGGAAGAACATGCCCGCTTCTTTACCGATATGCTGGCGGAGGTGGATGAGCCAACATTGCCATTCGGGCTGACAGAGGTGCGCCGTGATGGCTCACAGGTGACGGAATCGCACCGGCTGCTGGCTCCTGAGCTGAATGACCGTTTGCGCAGCCAGGCCAGACATTTGGGGGTGAGTCTGGCCGCGTTGTGCCATCTGGCCTGGGCGCAGGTGTTGTCGCGTACCAGCAGTGGTCAGGAGCAGATAGTGTTCGGTACGGTACTGTTTGGTCGTATGCAAGCCGGGGCCGGTGCGGACAGCGGCATGGGATTGTTTATCAATACCCTGCCGTTGCGGTTGGATATGAATGATACCCCGGTGCGGGACAGCGTGCAGGTCGCTCATAATCGGCTAGCCGGATTGCTGGCGCATGAACATGCGTCACTGGCGCTGGCCCAGCGGTGCAGCGGGGTTGCCAGTGGTACGCCACTCTTTAGTAGTCTGTTGAATTACCGGCATAATGATCAGCCGATGACCCCGGATCAGGCTGTACAGGGGATTGAATTCCTCGGTGAGCAGGAGCGCACTAACTATCCATTTGTGCTGTCGGTAGAGGATGGCGGCTCCACTTTAGGGCTGACCGTTCAGGTCGTGCAGCCGTTTGAGCCGGAAAGGCTATGCAGTTATATGCATCAGGCGCTGGAGAGCCTAGTGGAGGCGCTTGAACAGGCTCCAGAAACGCCGGTACGGGCACTGAACGTCCTGCCGGAAACGGAACGCACGTTGTTGCTGGAAACCTGGAATGCCACGGAAACCGTGTATCCTGAACAGCTATGCATTCATCAGTTGTTTGAACAGCAGGTGGAGAGAACCCCGGGAGCTACAGCGCTAATAGCGGGAGATCAAACGCTAAGTTATGCTGAATTGAATGCCCGCGCTAATCGGTTAGCCCGCCAACTGATCGAACTAGGCGTTTACCCAAATGAGCATGTTGCAATCCTGTTAGAACGGTCGATTGAACTGGTTGTGGCTCAACTAGCTATTCTCAAAGCTGGCGCCGTTTACGTGCCGATTGATCCCAGAGTGCCGGATGAACGGAAAAACTGGCTGATAAATGATTGTTCAGCCAAATTGTTGCTCGCTGATACGCGGGCGGATATCCCGGCTGACCTGGCTGTGCCGTTGTTTCGTCTCTTTGGTGAGATGGGCGCAATCGGGGAGGAGGATGGCTTCAATCCTGACTTACCTTATTCCAGCGCTGGATCAGCGTATGTCATGTATACCTCCGGCTCGACTGGCATGCCAAAAGGGGTGATCGTGCCGCATCGTGCGGTGGTCCGACTGGTTATCAATAATGGCTATGCTGAAATTGAGCCGGATGATCGGGTGGCTTTTGCGGCGAATCCGGTTTTCGATGCCAGTACATTCGAAGTTTGGGCCTCTTTGCTTAATGGCGCTGCGCTGGTGGTTATCGACCACGCTACCTTACTGACGCCACCGGAATTGGTCCTGGCTTTGCACAAGTATCAAATTAATATCCTGTGGTTGAGCGTTGGGTTGTTTAACCGGCTGGCCGCGGAATTATCCCCGGTTCTCCCGCAGATCAAAATCCTGATTGTCGGTGGAGATGCTCTTGATCCCCATGTGATTGCTCAGGTACTGCATAATAATCCACCGCAACAGCTATTAAATGGTTACGGACCCAGTGAAGGAACCACCTTTACTGCGACATATTGCATCACTGCGTTGCCGGAGGGGACGACAAATATCCCCATTGGCCGTCCAATCGGCAATACGCGGGTTTATCTGTTGGATGCTTATGGTCAGCCGGTGCCGTTGGGTGTGGCCGGTGAGATTTATATCGGGGGAGACGGGGTTGCCTGTGGTTATCTCAATCGTCCTGACTTGACCGCTGAACGTTTCCTGGTTGATCCATTTAGTCATAAACCGGATGCCCGGATGTACCGCTCTGGGGATTTGGCCCGTTACCTGCCGGACGGTAATTTGGAATTCCTGGGCCGTAACGACCAGCAGGTTAAAATCCGTGGTTTCCGGATTGAATTGGGTGAAATTGAAACCCGATTAACCGAATACCCAGCGGTGCAAGAGGCTGCGGTGTTGGCGCTGGGTGACGGTCAGGATAAACGGCTGGTTGCCTATGTGGCGGCGCCAGCGGATGAGGAGCTGACGGCTGGCCTGCGTGCTCACCTGAGTGCTATTTTGCCTGATTATATGGTGCCGTCGGCCTTTGTACATCTGGAGGCGTTTCCACTGACCCCGAATGGTAAGTTGGATCGCCGGGCGCTACCGGCGCCGGGCGAGGAAGCCTTTGCCCGTCAGATTTACGAAGCCCCGCAAGGGGAGATGGAAACTGCGCTGGCGGCGATTTGGCGTGAGTTACTGGAGGTTGAACAGATTGGTCGGCATGACAATTTCTTTGCGTTGGGTGGTCACTCACTGCTGGTTGTGCGGATGATTGAGCTGCTGCGGCGTATTGGTTTGAGTGTCTCGGTGCAGACGTTGTTCCAGTATCCAACACTTTGTGTTTTGGCCCAGTCCCTGATTCAGCATAATGAAGTCCGGGCGCCAGACAACCGTATTACACCGGATACGGTGGCGTTGACCCCAGACCTGCTGCCGCTGATTGATCTGACTCAGCCTGAAATTGACAGCATTATTGAACAGGTCCCGGGCGGGGTCAGCAATATTCAGGATATCTATGCGTTGTCGCCGTTGCAGGATGGCATTTTGTTCCATCATCTGTTGGAGGACGAAGGCGATCCCTATTTGTTGATGGATCAGATGGTCTTTGCTGATCGGTCTCTGTTGGATCGTTATCTGGCGGCGGTTCAGAAGGTGGTTGACCGGCATGATATTTTACGTACTGCCTTTATCTGGCAAGGATTGTCAGTGCCGGCGCAGGTGGTTTGGCGTCAGGCCCAATTGCCAATCACTGAACTGGCGTTGGATCTGGCCGATGGGCTGATCAGCGACCAGTTAACTGAGCGTTTTAACCCGCGTCGGCATCGCCTTGATTTGAGCCGGGCCCCCTTACTGCATTTTGTGATAGCGCCAGAAGGTGCAGGCGAGCGCTGGATTCTGTTTGAATATCAGCATCATTTGATCGGTGATCATACAGCGCTGGAAGTGATGAACCGCGAAGTACAGGCGTATCTTACCGGACAGGAGGAGAGTCTTCCTGTGCCAGCGCCATTCCGCAATTTGGTGGCTCAAGCCCGGTTGGGCATCAGTCAGGAAGAACATACCCGCTTCTTTACCGATATGCTGGCGGCGGTGGATGAACCCACTCTGCCGTTCGGTTTGACTGAGGTGCATCGTGATGGCTCGCAGGTGATGGATTCCCACCGGATGCTGCCGGGCACACTAAATGATCGTTTACGCAGTCAGGCCCGGCGTTTGGGTGTCAGCCTGGCTTCGCTGTGTCATCTGGCTTGGGCGCAGGTGTTGTCGCGTACCAGTGGTCAGGAGCAGATAGTATTCGGTACGGTACTGTTTGGGCGTATGCAGGCGGGGGACGGCGCTGACAGCGGTATGGGATTATTTATCAATACCTTGCCGTTGCGGCTGGATATTAATGATACCCCGGTACGGGACAGTGTGCAGGCTGCCCATACCCGACTCGCCGGATTATTAGCACATGAGCACGCGTCACTGGCGCTGGCCCAGCGTTGCAGTGGTGTACGGGGCGAGATCCCCCTCTTTAGCAGTTTGTTGAACTATCGGCATAATTCCTTATCCGCCATGTCGGATGAATTCATTAGCGGTATTGAATTTATTGGCGGACAGGAGCGGACCAACTATCCGTTTGTGCTGTCAGTGGAGGATTTTGGTGAAGCACTGGGTTTGACGGCCCAAATCGTTCAGCCGTTTGATCCGGAAAGGATATGCGGTTATATGCAGCAGGCGCTGGAAAGTTTGGTGGAAGCGCTTGAACAGGCTCCGGAGACCCCGATACAGGCGTTGAATATTCTGCCGGAAACGGAACGCACGTTGTTGCTGGAAACCTGGAACGCTACTGAAACCGCGTACCCTGAGCAGTTATGCATTCATCAGTTATTTGAACAACAAGTGGAGGAAAACCCAGAGGCTATGGCTCTGGTGCATGAAGACCAGATTTTCACTTATGCGGAATTGAATACCCGGGCTAACCGGCTGGCTCATCAACTGATTGCGCTGGGTGTCGTACCGGATCAGCGGGTGGCGATTTGTGTGACACGTTCACCCGCGATGATAGTGGGGCTGTTGGCGGTGCTGAAAGCGGGTGGGGCTTATGTACCGCTGGATCCGGCTTATCCGGGCGAGCGTCTGGCCCATATTCTGACCGATGCCGCACCGGCTATTTTACTGGCGGATAATGTCGGACTTACCGCGCTGGGTGAGAAAGCGCTTTTGGAGCAGAGGGTACTTGACCCGAATAGCCTGCCTGACCAGCCAGACAGTAACCCGCAGGTCCCGGCGCTGACTGCCCGGCATCTGGCGTATGTGATTTACACCTCCGGTTCGACTGGCATGCCAAAAGGGGTGATGGTCGAGCATCGTGGGTTGATCAACCTTATTTTGGATAAAATTGCTCAGTTTGGCATTAACGCGGGTAATCGGATGTTGCAGTTCGCTTCATTTGGCTTTGATGCCAGTGCCTGGGAAATCATGATGGCGCTGACCGCTGGGGCGACTTTGGATATTCCTGTTGATACTGTTCGTCAGGACCCGCGCCAGCTCTGGCGTTATCTGGAGGAACAGGGGGTGACGCATGCCTGCCTGACGCCGGCCCTGCTGCGGGAAGGAGCTGATTTACCGGTGATGACGATAAAACCGACCTTGATACTCGGTGGTGAAGCCCCTAGTGTGGCCTTGTTTCAGGCACTGAGCCGTCAGGCAACGTTGTTCAATGCTTATGGTCCGACAGAAATCACCGTTTGCGCGACGGCCTGGGGTTGCCCGTCAGACTATACGAATGGAGTGATCCCGATCGGCCGTCCGACGGCCAACACGCAGATTTATCTGCTGGATACCCACGACCAGCCGGTCCCGTTGGGCGCAGTAGGAGAGTTGTATATTGGGGGGGCCGGTGTAGCACGGGGTTATCTCAATCGTCCTGATTTGACCGCTGAACGTTTCCTTCTGGATCCATTTAGTGGTGATCCGGGGGCGCGGATGTATCGCACCGGGGATTTGGCCCGTTACCTGCCGGACGGTAATCTGGCATTTATTGGCCGTAATGACCAGCAGGTTAAAATCCGTGGTTTCCGTATTGAGCCGGGTGAAATTGAGTCCCGTTTGGTGGAGCATCCTGCGGTGCAAGAGGCAGTTGTGTTGGCGCTGGGTGACGGACAAGACAAACGGCTGGTCGCTTATGTGGTCGCGTCAGAGGATGAGCAGCTGGCTAATCGCCTGCGAACCTACCTGAGCGCCATTTTACCTGACTACATGGTGCCGACGGCCTTTGTGCGTCTGGATGCCTTCCCGTTAACGCCAAACGGCAAGCTGGATCGCCGGGCGCTGCCAATACCGGGGGAGGCGGCGTTTGCCCGCCAGATTTATGCAGCACCGCAAGGAGAAACGGAGATTGCGCTAGCGGCAATCTGGCGTGAATTGCTGGGGGTTGAACAGATCAGCCGACATGATAATTTCTTTGCGTTGGGGGGGCACTCATTGCTGGTCGTGCGGATGATTGAACTCTTGCGGCGTATTGGCTTGAGTGTCTCGGTACAAACATTATTTCAGTACCCGGTACTGTGTAACTTGGCTCAATTTCTGGGTCAACATCGGGAAATCCAGATCCCGGCGAACCGCATTGCATTGGGTACCCCTGTTTTAACCCCGGATTTGCTGCCGTTGATTGACCTGACTCAGCCAGAGATTGACGGCATTATCGAACAGGTACCGGGCGGGATCAGCAATATCCAGGATATCTATGCCCTGTCGCCGTTGCAGGACGGTATCCTGTTCCACCACTTGCTGGTTGATGATGGTGATCCCTATTTGTTGATGGGACAGATAGCCTTTGCTGACCGGTCTCTGCTGGATCGCTATCTGGCGGCGGTTCAGCGGGTGATTGACCGGCACGATATCCTGCGTACCGCCTTTATCTGGGCGGGATTGTCAGCACCGGCTCAAGTGGTCTGGCGTCAGGCCCAATTGTCCGTCACTGAACTAACGCTGGATCCGGCCAATGGGCCGGTTAGTGACCAACTGTTTCAACGTTTTGATCCGCGTCATCATCGTCTCGACCTGGGTCAGGCCCCATTGTTACGCTTTGTGGCGGCGCAGGAAGCCGATGGCCGTTGGATAGTACTGCAATTGCAGCATCATCTGATTGGCGACCATACGACATTGGAAGTGATGAATACGGAAGTACAGGCTTATCTGACCGGACAGGGGAACAGCCTGCCTGCGCCAGTACCGTTCCGGAATCTGGTGGCTCAGGCCCGGCTGGGCGTTAGTCAGGCGGAGCATACCCGTTTCTTTACCGACATGCTGGCAGGCGTAGATGAACCGACGCTGCCATTCGGGTTGACAGAGGTGCGCCATGATGGCTCACAGGTGACGGAATCGCACCGGATGTTGTCTTCTGAGCTGAATGATCGCCTGCGTAGTCAAGCCAGACATCTGGGTGTCAGTTTGGCGGCGTTATGCCATCTGGCCTGGGCGCAGGTGCTATCGCGCACCAGCGATGGTCAGAAACAGATAGTGTTCGGTACGGTACTGTTTGGTCGTATGCAAGCTGGTGAAGGTGCTGACAGTGGTATGGGGCTGTTTATCAATACCCTGCCGTTGCGGCTGGATATGGATGATACCCCGGTGCGGGATAGCGTTCAGACAGCCCATAACCGGCTGGCCGGATTGCTGGCGCATGAACATGCATCACTGGCGCTGGCCCAGCGTTGCAGTGGTGTACAAGGTGGAATTCCACTCTTCAATACCCTGCTGAACTACCGGCATAATGCTCAACTGGAGACGTCGGATGAAATCATGAGCGGTATTGAATTCCTTGACGCTCAGGAGCGCACCAACTATCCGTTTGTCCTGTCGGTGGAGGATTTTGGTGATGCGCTGGGACTGACGGCCCAAATCGTTCAGCCGTTTGATCCGGAAAGGGTATGTGGCTACATGCAACAGGCGTTGGAAAGTCTGGTGGAAGCACTTGAACAGGCTCCTGAGACTCCGGTACGAACGTTGAACATTCTGCCTGACACGGAACGTATGTTGTTGCTGGAAACCTGGAATGCGACGGAAACTGCGTATCCTGAGCAGCTATGCATTCATCAATTGTTCGAGGGGCAGGCGGAGAAAAATCCTGATGTCACGGCTCTGGAGTATGAGAACCAGACCCTCAGTTATGCGGAACTGAATGCCTGTGCTAACCGGCTGGCTCACCAACTGATTGCGCTGGGTGTAGCGCCGGATCAGCGGGTGGCGATTTGCGTGTCACGTTCCCCGGCGATGGTGGTGGGATTGCTGGCGGTATTAAAAGCCGGTGGGGCCTATGTGCCGCTGGATCCTACTTATCCTGGTGAGCGTTTGGCGCATATTCTGGCTGATGCTGAACCGGCCATTTTACTGGCGGATAACGCCGGACGTGCTGCGCTGGGTGAAAAGGTACTGGCAGACCTGATGGTGCTTGACTTGAATACCCAACCTGACCAGCCGGACAGTAACCCGCAGATTCCTGCACTGACTTCACAACATTTGGCCTACGTGATTTACACCTCGGGTTCGACCGGTATGCCGAAAGGGGTGATGGTGGAGCATCATGGCGTGGTTAACATGGCGCTGGCGCAAGTTGCCCGGTTTGACGTGCGTGTCACCAGCCGGATATTGCAATTTGCTTCATTTGGCTTTGATGCCAGCGTTTGGGAAATCATGATGGCGCTGGCTGGTGGAGCGACCTTGGATATTCCTGCTGATACTGTCCGCCAGGATCCGCATCTCCTCTGGCGTTATCTGGAGAAACAGGCGGTGACTAACGCCTTCCTGACACCGGCCCTGCTTCGTGATGGTACTGATTTACCCGTGATAACGACAAAACTGACATTGATGTTGGGCGGTGAAGCGCCTGGTACGGCACTGTTTCAGGAACTGAACAGCCGGATAGCATTGTTCAATGGATATGGCCCGACGGAAACCACGGTTTGCGCTACAACTTGGTGTTGCCCGTCAGACTATACGGATGGGGTGATCCCGATTGGCCGTCCGATGGCCAATACACGGATTTATCTGCTGGATACCCATGGTCAGCCAGTACCGCTGGGAGCAGTAGGAGAGTTGTATATTGGCGGTGTGGGTGTGACGCGTGGCTATCTGAACCGCCCTGACTTGACTGCTGAACGTTTTCTCATAGATCCGTTTAGTGATAAACCGGATGCCCGTATGTATCGAACCGGGGATTTGGTCCGTTATCTGCCGGATGGCAACCTAGTATTTGTTGGTCGCAATGACCATCAGGTCAAAATCCGTGGCTTCCGGATCGAACCGGGGGAAATTGAGGCCCGGTTGGTGGAGTACCCGGCGGTACAAGAAGCGGTTGTGTTGACTCTGGGTGAAGGTCTGGATAAACGCCTGATCGCCTATGTTGTGGCGTCAGCGGATGAGGGACTAGCTAATCGCCTGTATACCCATCTGAATGCGATTTTACCTGACTATATGGTGCCGTCGGCCTTTGTGCATCTGGATGCTTTCCCATTAACGCCTAACGGCAAGTTGGATCGTCGTGCGTTGCCGGTACCGGATAATCAAGCCTTTGTCCATCAGGTTTATGAAGCGCCGCAAGGGGAGATGGAAACCGTATTGGCGACGATTTGGCGTGAATTGCTGGGGATTGAACAGGTTAGTCGGCATGACAATTTCTTCGCGCTGGGCGGTCATTCGTTGCTGGCTATGCGGATGATAAACCTGGCCGCTGGTCGTGGTTTGATTTGTACGTTAAATACGCTATTCCAGTTCCCTGTACTGGCCGAACTGGCAGCAAAAGTTACCTCAGATTTGCTGTCTCAGCCGCAGACTAGCGCTATACCTGTTCGATCTACCGGAACGGAGTTGCCGTTATTCTTTGTGCCCAGTGGGATGGGTGACCATTCCTATGTCTTCGGGTTGGCTCAACATATTCAGTCGGGTTATCCGGTTTATGCACTGCCCTGGCCGTCCATCAGTGAAGAGCCGATGTTGACGATGCAAGAGCAGGCAGCCAGAATGATCAGCTTGATGAAAGCGGTTCAACCGACAGGCCCGTACCGGATAAGTGGTTACTCTTCCGGCGGTATATTGGCTTACGCCATTGTCCAGCGGCTTTTGCATGCCGGTGAGACGGTGAACTTCCTGGGACTGATTGATACGCCGGCGCCTCATTATATCGGGGAGCAGCCTATGCAACTCAAATATCAATTCTTTGACGAGTTAGTCAGGCAGTTTGGGGAAGAGCACACTCAGGAGATGGCAGCGTTGTACCAGCGAATTGATGAACTGAATTTGGTGCAGTTTATTGCAGCGGCACAGGAATTGGCGTTATATCCCGCCAATCTGCGCCCTGAATTAGTCGCAAAAAGTTGGGAGCGGATAGAGTGTTATGGGCAAATAGTTGGAGATTATGAGCCACAGGTATTAACGGTAACGCTGCATCAGTTTTATGCGATGGAACGTCCCCCTGCGAGTCCTTTTGCGACGGATGAAAAACCGAAGCCTTTAACTATTGACCCATCGTTAGGTTGGGCACAGATAATACCTGACTCTTCACTTCGGTTGATTGCTGTTCCGGGTAATCATTTTAGTTTATTGGAAAATAATGAAAATAAAATCGCTTTAGCTCGGGCTCTGAATGAGGCATTGACAATGCATTGTGATGGGGAAGCGCTATAATACGGATAGATTAAGAAATATAGCATAATTTAATGTTGTCGTAATAATCCGGTATATGTTGTTTATACCGGATTATTTTTATATAAGTTATTTAATCAGGTTTCTTTGCTATTGTTGTTATTTTTCGGTATGTAATTTAGTTTTATTACCATATTGAAAATATATTTAATTGTGTGGTTATTATTTGGTTTTTTTGAAAAAATGATTCTGAAGAATTGGTGTAAAATATGATAATAGTAATTTATTTATTAATAATAACATGTATTGATTGAATTGATATTAATTCAATAATCTCTATTTTTCATTAAAGTAATTAGTAGTGATAAGTATGGTGAATAAATAACATTTCATAATTCTGCTATACATGGCCTCCTTCAACCTATTGTTATAATTAGAATTGTGAATGGTATAAGATGTAGCGCTATTTTAGAATCTTATTTATATCATTAAGTCGTTTTTAATGTGTGTTCGCCTGTTTGTGATATTTAAATAGGCGGTGTTTTTCCTATTGAAAAATAATGTTTTATGAATTATTTTAATCTGATGTCATATTATTACATAATTGAGATTGCAGGATTGTATTGTCAATATTGAATAATTTCAATTGGATATTAATGGAGGACGGGTAAAATATAACATTAATTTAGTGTTTGTATATAGTAAATGCAGTTAACGATTCCATTTTTAATTATGGAATTCAGTGTCAGATAATGAAAATTGCAGAAAGCCAAAGGCGCTTACCTGAAAGTAGAAATGGGGAATAATATTTTATTCCGGCTCATAAGATGAATTATTTATTCTATTATCAAGGAAATTAGCGCTGAATAATTGTTGATTATATGGCTATTAATCGGGCTATGGCATCCCGCATCTGAGTATATTGAATTAATGTCAGACGTGTCCGTTTTTATTTCTTGGGGGCAAGAAATAAGAAAACAACATTGATGGTAACTGTCGGCAATGACGGTTTTCAAATTTCTAACAGGTTCGTTGAGGTAAATAGATGAAAGATAACATTGCTAAAATGGGAAGTGCTTGTAAAACTGAACACCTCCTTCAGAGGTCAGAAAACATAACCGACGCAAACGACGCTTCACAACCGACTCAAAATACAAAGAATCTCTCCCAGGCGCTTACACCCAGTGAATCATTCTGGTATGAGCGTCTTGCCGCTTTGCAGCCATTCCAGTTACCTTTCGACACTGCTAAGAATCAGGCAGAATCCAGATGGATAATGAGTGCCTGGCAGTCTCCGTTGCCGAAAAAAGGTGAAGAGGACCCATTACAGGTACTATTGCAGGCATTCGTTATCTATCTTGCGCGTTTGACTCAGCAGACCGAATTCCAAATCGGTTGGTGCGTGAATGAGTTACATGAGACATCGGCAGATCTGGCGCCTGTGGTGCCTATGGCTGTTGAGGTGGCGTTTGATAAGCCGTGGAAGGCGGTAGCTGACTGGGTTGATGACGAGTTTGCCCGGCTGGCGCAGCACCGGACATTTAGTCATGATCTCCTTATCCGTTTGCCTTCATTGCAGGCTATTCCGGCGCTGACAACCCACCAGCCGTGGCAGATCGCCATATCGGTGATACAGGATGACAGACAGGATGATCAGACGGCACCCGGTGAATTGCTGACGCTCCAGGTGAATGCACAGGGCGTTTTTCGCTGGGTATACGATGAAAATCGTTTGAGCGCGGAAGGGGTTCTGCGGATGAGCGAACACTTACAGGTGTTGGCTGCGTCAAAAAGGCAGGGTGAGGAAATCCCTATTGGGCAGCTTAATGTGTTGCCGGAGGTTGAACGCACGCTGTTGCTGGAAACCTGGAACGCCACGGAAAACCCTTATCCTAATCCGCTATGTATCCATCAACTGTTTGAGCAACAGGTAGAGCGGGCCCCAGAGACCCCAGCGTTGGAGTATCAAGAGCAAACCCTCAGTTACGCGGAATTGAATAGCCGGGCTAACCGTCTGGCGCATCAACTGATTGCGCAGGGTGTCACACCGGACCAGCAGGTGGCGATTTGTGTGGAACGCTCGCCGGCGATGGTGGTGGCTTTGCTGGCGGTACTGAAAGCCGGTGGGGCCTATGTGCCGCTGGATTCAACCTATCCGGGGGAACGTCTGGCGTATATTCTGAATGATACGGCGCCGTCAGTAGTATTGGCTGATGCGGTTGGGAGGGCGGCGCTGGGTGAAGCCGCGCTGGCGGGGCTGACGGTACTGGACCCAAATAGCCAGCTGGACCAGCCGGACAGCAATCCGCAGGTCCCGGTGTTGACGCCACAGCATCTGGCGTATGTGATTTACACCTCCGGCTCAACCGGGCAGCCGAAAGGGGTGATGGTGGAACACCAGGCTGTTTACCAACGTATTCTGGGCTTTAATGAGACCTATGCGGTCACGGCGCAAGATCGGATGTTGCAATTTTCATCGTTTGCATTTGATGCGTCAGTCGAGGAATTTTTCTCGTCATTATGCCATGGCGCCGCACTGGTGATGCGCGATAATAACTGGTTGTCTTCTATACAGGCATTTATTTCTTTAACCCAGCAAAACTGTATCACGGTGATGTCTCTGCCAACCCTGTTTTGGTCTGAACTAGCAGCCAGAGACAACGCATTACGGCTACCGGATTGTCTCAGATTAATCATTATTGGTGGTGAGGCAGTTAAAAAGCGGGCTATTCAGGATTGGTTTGCGCAGGAAACTCATCACCCACGGTTATTGAATACTTATGGTCCGACTGAAAATACCGTAATTGCAACTTGTCAGGAGATATTATCCCCAGAAGATGCCCGTTCTATAGGCCGGCCAGTTAAAAATACCCGCATTTACCTGCTGGACAGAAATGGGCAACCCGTTCCAATAGGCTGTATTGGCGAAATGTATATTGGTGGTGTCGGGGTGGCCCGGGGTTATCTTAACCGGCCAGAATTGAGCGCAGAGCGTTTTATACCGGATCCTTTTAGCCCGGTAGCGGGTGCGCGGATGTATCGCTCCGGGGATTTGGCCCGTTATCTGCCTGACGGTGATCTGGCATTCCTGGGCCGTAACGACCAGCAGGTTAAAATCCGCGGCTTCCGGGTTGAGTTGGGGGAAATTGAAGCCCGGCTGTTGGAATACCCGGCAGTGCAAGAGGCGGCGGTACTGGCGCTGGATGGCAGGCGAGGCAAACGTTTGGTTGCCTATGTGGCGGCGCAAGTGCATGAAGGATTGGCTGCCGATCTGCGTGCACACCTAAGTACCATTTTGCCTGACTATATGATCCCGGCGGCTTTTGTGCGTCTAGAGTCCTTTCCGCAGACCCCAAATGGCAAATTGGATCGCCGGGCATTACCGGCCCCGGGGGAGGAAGATTTCGCCCGGCAGATTTACGAAGCCCCACAAGGGGAGGCGGAGATCGCCATTGCCGCTCTCTGGCGTGAGTTATTGGGTATTGAGCAGATAAGCCGTCATGACAGCTTCTTTGCGCTAGGCGGGCATTCACTGTTGGGCGTGCAGATGATTGAACGCTTGCGTCACCAGGGGGTGACACTGGCGGCGCGTGATCTGTTCCAGTCGCCGGTGCTGTCAGATCTGGCCCAAATGTTGGGGCGGCATCAGGCTGTGATAGTGCCGCCTAACGTGATGACACCGGCAACCACGGCGCTGACGCCTGAGATGTTGCCGTTGATTGATTTGACTCAGCCTGACATTGACCACATCGTCGGACTAGTGCCGGGCGGGATGGCTAATATTCAGGATATCTATGCCCTGTCGTCGTTGCAGGACGGTATCCTGTTTCACCACGTGTTGGAAAAGGAAGGCGACCCGTATCTGGTGCTCTATCCGGTGGTCTTTGCTAATCGCGCTCTGCTGGACCGTTATCTGGCGGCGGTGCAACAGGCGATTAATCGCCATGATATTTTGCGTACCGCTTTTATCTGGGAAGGATTATCTGTGCCGGCTCAGGTAGTTTGGCGTCAGGCGACCTTGTCGGTGACTGAACTGACGCTGGACTCGGCTGACGGCTCCGTTATTGACCAGTTAACCCAGCGTTTTGACCCAGGTCACTATCGTCTTAACCTGAATCAGGCCCCGCTATTGCATTTTGTCATCGCCCAGGAAACCGATGGTCGCTGGTTTTTACTGGAATTACAGCATCACCTGATCGGTGATCATGAAACGATGGAAGTGATGCACCGTGAAGTGCAGGCCTGTTTTTCCGGGCAGGAGGACCGTCTACCGGCTCCGGCGCCGTTCCGCAATTTGGTGGCGGAGGTTCGGTTGGGGGTGAGTCAGGCCGCCCATACCCGTTTCTTTACCGACATGTTGGCCGAAGTGGATGAGCCGACGCTGCCGTTCGGGCTGACGGAGGTGTATCGTGATGGCTCGCGGGTGACGGAATCCTACCGGATGTTGACGGCCGGGTTGAATGACCGTTTGCGTAGTCAAGCCCGGCGTTTGGGCGTCAGTCTGGCGGCATTGTGTCATCTGGCCTGGGCACAGGTGTTATCGCGTACCAGCGGGCAGGAGAAAGTGGTGTTTGGCACTGTCTTGTTTGGGCGCATGGCGGCGGGAAACGGTGCTGATAATGGGATGGGGCTGTTTATTAATACGTTGCCGTTGCGGTTGGATATTGATGATACCCCGGTACGGGACAGTGTGCAGGAGGTACATCTGCGGCTGGCCGGTTTGCTGGCGCATGAGCATGCGTCACTGGCGCTGGCCCAGCGGTGCAGTGGGGTTGCCAGCGGTACGCCCCTATTTAGCGCCCTGTTGAACTACCGGCATAATGAGCAGCCGGATCCGCTGGATGAAACGATGGCTGGGATTGAATTCCTGGGCGAACAGGAGCGTACTAACTATCCGTTTGGGCTGTCGGTGGAGGATGGCGGCTCTTCTTTGGGATTGACTGCTTATGTGGTGCAGCCGTTTGATCCGGACAGGATATGCGGTTATATGCAGCAGGCGCTGGAGAGTCTGGCGGAGGCGCTTGAGCAAGCCCCGGAGACGCCGGTACGGTTGTTGAATATCCTGCCTGCGACGGAACGCACGTTGTTGCTGGAAACTTGGAACGCGACAGAAACCCCTTATCCTGACCCGTTATGTATCCATCAGTTGTTTGAACAACAGGTGGAGATAACCCCGAATGCCACAGCGCTGATGTATCAACAGCAGACCCTCAGTTACGCGGAATTAAATGCCTGTGCCAACCGGTTAGCCCACCAGCTGATTGCGTTGGGTGTGGCGCCGGGCCAGCGGGTGGTGATTGGCGTGGCCCGTTCTCCGGCGATGGTGGTGGCGCTGCTGGCGGTGCTGAAAGCGGGTGGGGCCTATGTGCCGCTGGATCCGGCTTATCCCAGAGAGCGGTTGGTGTATATCCTGAATGATACGGCTCCGTCCGTGGTCTTGGTTGATGCGGCTGGCCGGGCGGCGCTGGGGGAAGAGGCGCTGGGCGGGCTGACGGTACTTGACCCGAATACCTTGCCGGACCAGCCAGACAGCAACCCACGGTTACCTGGGTTGACGCCACAGCATCTGGCGTATGTCATCTACACCTCCGGTTCAACCGGGCAGCCGAAAGGGGTGATGGTAGAGCATCAGGCGGTGTATCAACGTCATCTGGGGGTGAACGAGACCTATGCCATTATGGCGCAAGACCGGGTGTTGCAATTTGCCTCTTTTGCTTTTGATGTTTTAGTGGAAGAGTGTTTCTCGTCATTATGTCGCGGCGCCACGTTGGTAATGCGGGATGATAGCTGGCTGGCGTCTATGCGGGAGTTTATTGATTTATCCCGGCAATATCGTATCACGGTGATGTTTCTGCCGGCGTCGTTTTGGTCCGAACTGATGACCGGAGATAATGCGTTTTTACTATCAGATGAGCTCCGGTTAATGGTTTTTGGTGGTCAGTCGGTCAAAAAGAGTGCTATTCAGGCATGGTTTACCCAGGAAACCCACCGGCCCCGGCTATTGAACGCGTATGGCCCGACGGAAAATACGGTGACGGCGACCTGTAAGGAAATATTGTCTCCGGAGGATGTTCGTTCCATCGGCCGGCCGCTTAAGAATACCTGCGTCTACCTGCTGGACAGAGATGGTCAACCGGTACCATTAGGCGGCATTGGTGAAATGTATATTGGCGGCGTCGGGGTGGCGCGCGGTTATCTTAACCGGCCGGAATTGAGCGCGGAACGCTTTATGCCAGATCCCTTTAGCCCGGTATCTGGGGCGCGTATGTATCGCACTGGGGATCTGGCCCGTTACCTGCCGGATGGCGACCTGGAATTCCTGGGCCGTAACGACCATCAGGTTAAAATCCGTGGCTTCCGGGTTGAGCTGACGGAAATTGAAACCCGGTTGATGGAACACCCGGCGGTGCAGGAAGCGGTAGTGTTAGCGCTGGATGACGGACGGGGCAGACGGTTGGTCGCCTATGTGGCGGCGGAAGCGAATGACGGGTTAGTGGCCCGTTTGCGTGCACACCTGAGTACAGTTTTACCTGACTATATGGTCCCGGTGGCTTTTGTGCGTCTGGATGCCCTCCCGTTGATGCCGAATGGCAAGCTGGATCACCGGGCGTTACCGGCCCCGGGGGAGGAAGATGTTGCCCGTCAGATTTATGAAGCCCCGCAAGGGGAGGCTGAGATTGCGCTGGCCGCCATCTGGCGTGAGTTACTGGGCATCGAGCAGGTCAGCCGGCATGACAGCTTCTTTGCGCTGGGAGGCCATTCACTGCTCGCCGTGCGTATGATTGAACGTCTGCGTCACCTGAAATTGACACTGACGGCGCGTGATCTGTTCCAGTCGCCGGTATTATCTGAATTGGCTCAAACGTTGGGGCGGCATCGTGCTGTGATGGTGCCGCCTAACGTCATTACACTAGCAACCACAGCGTTAACACCGGCGATGTTGCCGCTGATAGATCTGACTCAGCCAGAGATTGACCATATTATCCGGCAAGTGTTGGGTGGGGTTGCCAATATTCAGGATATCTATGCGTTGTCACCGTTGCAGGATGGTATTCTGTTCCACCACTTACTGGCGAACGAAGGTGATCCGTATTTGTTAGCCGGCCAGATGGCCTTTGCTGACCGGTCTCTGTTAGACCGTTATCTGGCGGCGGTGCAACAGGTGGTTGAGCGCCACGATATTCTGCGTACCTCCTTTATTTGGCAAGGGTTGTCAGTACCGGTTCAAGTGGTTTGGCGGCAGGCGCCTTTGTCGGTCACTGAATTGACGTTGGACCCGGTTGATGGGCCGGTTGGTGATCAACTGGCAGAACGTTTTAATCCCCGTCATTATCGTCTCGATTTGGGGCAGGCGCCTTTGCTGTGTTTTGTGATTGCTCAGGAGACCGATGGCCGTTGGTTTTTACTGGAATTGCAACATCACTTGCTCGGCGACTATACCACAATGAAAGTGATGCACCGTGAAGTTCAGGCATATCTTGCTGAACGCGAGGACAGTCTGTCTTCCCCGGTTCCTTTCCGTAATCTGGTGGCGCAGGCCCGGCTGGGGGTGAGTCAGGCCGAGCATACTCGTTTCTTTACCGACATGTTGGCGGAGGTGGATGAACCTACACTGCCGTTCGGGCTGGCGGAGGTGCATCTTGATGGCTCGCAGGAGATGGAAGCCTACCGGATGCTGACGGCCGGGATGAGTGACCGTCTTCGCCATCAGGCCCGGCGTTTGGGTGTCAGTCTGGCAGCGTTGTGTCATCTGGCCTGGGCACAGGTCCTGTCGTGTACCAGTGGTCAGGAGAAAGTGGTGTTCGGCACCGTGCTGTTTGGGCGCATGGCGGCGGGAGAAGGCGCTGACAGTGGCATGGGATTGTTTATTAATACTCTGCCGCTGCGGCTGGATATGGATGAGACCCCGGTACGGGACAGCGTGCGGGCGGTGCATCTGCGGCTGGCCGGGTTGCTGGAGCATGAGCACGCTTCACTGGCGCTGGCCCAGCGGTGCAGTGGGGTTGCCAGTGGTACGCCCCTCTTTAGCTCGCTGTTGAACTACCGACATAGTGATCAGCTGGATCTGTTGGATGAAACGATGGACGGGATTGAATTCCTGGGCGAACAGGAGCGCACTAACTATCCCTTTGGGCTGTCGGTGGAGGATGATGGCGCCACATTGGGGCTGATCGCTCATGTGGTGCAGCCGTTTGAGCCGGATCGGATATGTGGTTATATGCAGCAGGCGCTGGAGAGTCTGGTGGAGGCCCTTGAACAGGCCCCGGAAACCCCGGTACGGGCGTTGAACATCCTGCCGGAAGCGGAACGCACGTTGTTGCTGAAAACTTGGAACGCCACGGAAAGCCCGTATCCTGATCCGTTATGTATTCATCAGCTGTTTGAGCAACAGGCAGAGCAAACCCCACAGGCCACGGCGTTAGAATATCAACATCAGTTCCTCAGTTATGCTGAATTAAATGCTTGCTCCAACCGCCTTGCCCATCAACTGATGACGCTGGGCGTCACACCGGATCAACCGGTGGCGATTTGCGTGGCACGTTCCCCGGTGATGGTAGCGGCGTTGTTAGCCGTGCTGAAAGCCGGTGGTGCTTATGTGCCGCTGGACCCAACCTACCCGGAGGAACGTCTGGCGTATATCCTAAATGATACGGCTCCATCGGTGGTATTGGCTGATGCAGCCGGTCGGTTGGCGCTGGGTGAAGAGATATTGGCTGGGCTGACGGTACTGGACCCGAATATTCTGCCGGACCAGCCGGACAGCAACCCGCAGGTTCCTACGTTGACACCCCGGCATCTGGCCTATGTGATTTACACCTCCGGTTCAACCGGGCAGCCGAAAGGGGTGATGGTAGAGCATCAGGCGGTGTATCAACGATATCTGGGTTTTAATGAGACTTATGCCGTCACCGCGCAAGACCGGGTGTTGCAATTTGCTGCATTTGCGTTTGATGTTTCGATCGAAGAATGCTTCTCGTCATTGTGCAACGGCGCCACGCTGGTGATGCGGGATGATAGCTGGCTGGCTTCGATGCCGGAATTTATTGCCTTAGCCGGGCAAAGCCGTATCACGGTGATGTCACTGCCGGCCTTATTCTGGTCTGAACTGGTGGTCAGAGATGACGGATTATCGTTACCGGATTGTCTCCGGCTCATTATCATTGGCGGTGAGGCGGTTAAAAAGAGCGCCATTCAGGATTGGTTTAGGCAGGAAACCCACCGGCCCCGGTTATTGAACGCGTATGGTCCGACGGAAAATACCGTGACGGCGACCTGTAAGGAAATACTCTCTCTGGCAGATGATAGTTCTATCGGCTGGCCGATTAAGAATACCTGCGTCTACCTGCTGAACAGAGACGGCCAACCCGTTCCATTAGGCTGCGTTGGCGAAATGTATATTGGTGGCGTCGGGGTGGCGCGGGGTTATCTGAACCGGCCGGAATTGAGTGCGGAATGTTTTATGCCGGATCCCTTTAGTCCGGTATCCGGTGCGCGGATGTATCGCACCGGGGATCTGGCCCGCTACCTGCCGGACGGTGATCTGGAGTTTCTGGGCCGTAACGACCAGCAGGTTAAAATTCGGGGCTTCCGGGTTGAGCTGGGTGAAATTGAGGCCCGGTTGATGGAACACCCGGTGGTACAAGAAGCGGCGGTGCTGGCATTGGATGATGGGCAGAACAAACGGCTGGTCGCCTATGTAGCGGCAGAAGCGAATGAGGGGTTGGCGGTCAGTTTACGTGAACATCTGAGTGCAGTTTTACCTGACTATATGGTACCAGTGGCCTTTGTACGCTTGGATACTTTCCCGCAAACCCCGAATCGCAAGCTGGATCGCCGGGCGTTGCCTGCGCTGGGGGAGGCGGCGTTTGCCCGTCAGGTCTATGAAGCCCCGCAAGGGAAGAGAGAAACGATGCTGGCGGCGGTCTGGTCTGAGTTGCTGGGTGTTGAGCAGATTGGCCGGCATGACAGCTTCTTTGCGTTGGGCGGCCATTCACTGCTCGCCGTGAGCATGATTGAACGATTGCGGCGTATCGGTTTGGGCGTATCGGTACAAGCGTTATTTCAGTGCCCAACCCTCTGTCTTCTGGCGCAGTCCCTGGTTCAGTATGATGAAATCCTGGTGCCTGATAACCCTATTACACCGGATACGGTGGCGTTGACCCCGGACCTGTTGCCGTTGATTGACCTGACTCAGCCTGAAATTGATCTGATCGTTGGGCAAGTGCCGGGCGGGATGGCCAATATTCAAGATATCTATGCCTTGTCGCCTTTACAGGACGGTATTTTGTTCCACCATTTGCTGGAGAGTGAAGGCGATCCGTATCTGTTAATCAGCCAGATGGCTTTTGCTGACCGGACACTGTTGGATAATTATTTGACGGCGGTTCAACGGATAATTGATCGGCACGATATTTTACGTACCGCTTTTATCTGGCAAGGATTGTCAGTGCCGGCGCAGGTAGTTTGGCGCCAGGCCCAATTGTCTGTCACTGAATTGACGCTGGATCCGGCCGACGGTCCGATCAGTGACCAGTTAACCCGGCGTTTTAATCCGCGTCATTATCGTCTTGATTTGGGTCGGGCGCCTTTGCTGCATTTTGTAATTGCGCAGGAAGGAGCCGGGGGACGCTGGATCCTGTTTGAATATCAGCATCATTTGATCGGCGACCATACCACGCTGGAAGTGATGAACCGTGAAGTACAGGCGTATCTTACCGGTCAGGAAAATAGCCTGCCTGAGCCGACGCCGTTCCGTAATTTGGTGGCGCAGGCCCGGTTGGGCGTCAGTCAGGCAGAACATATCAGCTTCTTTACTGAGATGTTAGCTGAGGTAGATGAACCGACACTGTCGTTCGGGTTGACGGAGGTGCATCGTGATGGTTCACAGGTGACGGAATCGCATCGAATGCTGACGACCGAACTGAATGACCGTTTGCGTAGTCAGGCCAGACATTTGGGCGTGAGTTTGGCGGCTTTGTGTCATCTGGCTTGGGCGCAGGTATTGTCGCGCACCAGCGGTCAGGAGAAAGTGGTGTTCGGCACGGTGCTGTTTGGACGTATGCAAGCGGGGGACAGCGCTGACAGCGGCATGGGATTGTTTATCAATACGTTGCCGTTACGGTTAGATATGGATGAAACCTCGGTACGGGACAGTGTGCAGGCAGCACATAGCCGACTCGCTGGATTATTAGCACATGAACATGCCTCACTGGCGCTGGCCCAGCGTTGCAGTAGTGTGCGGGCTGAGATCCCTCTCTTTAATAGTCTATTTAACTATCGGCATAATGTTTTGTCGGCAACAACAGATGAACTTATCAGCGGTATTGAGTTTATTGATGGACAGGAGCGGACCAACTATCCGTTAGCGTTATCGGTGGAGGATTTTGGCGAATCCTTAGGGCTGACTGCCCAGGTAGTGCAACCTATTGATCCGGAAAGAATATGCGGTTATATGCAACAGGCGCTGGAAAGTCTGATAGAGGCGCTTGAACAAGCCCCGGAAACACCGGTACGGACACTGAATATTCTGCCTGAAACGGAACATACGTTATTGCTGAAAACCTGGAATGCCACGGAAACCGCATATCCTGACCAGTGGTGTGTTCATCAGCTGTTTGAACAACAGGTGGAGAAAACCCCTGACGCGACAGCGTTGGTGTATGAAGAGCAAACCCTATGTTATGCGGAATTAAATGCCCGTGCTAACCGGCTGGCCCATCAACTGATTGCACTGGGCGTAGTGCCTGATCAACGCGTGGCGATTTGTGCTTCACGTTCACTGGCCATGGTGGTGGGATTGCTGGCGGTGCTGAAAGCGGGTGGCGCCTATGTGCCGCTGGACCCGGTCTATCCGTGTGAACGTCTGGTGCATATTCTGAATGATGCCGCACCGTCAGTGATATTGGCGGATGAGGCTGGATGTGCGGCACTGGGCAGGGAAGCACTGGCCGGACTGACGGTACTGGACCCCCATATTTTGCCTGATCAGGCAGACAGTAATCCGCAGGTCCCTGGGCTGACCTCCCGTCATTTGGCGTATGTGATTTACACTTCCGGCTCCACCGGTACACCGAAGGGTGTCATGATTGAGCATGGCTCTTTGTTAAATTTACATGGAACGCTGACAGAGAGCGCATTTGCGTGTTCGCCAGCGCCTTATCGGGTTAGCCTGAATGCCAGTATTTCCTTTGATGCGGCATTGCAAAACATACTTGGCCTGTTGAATGGCTACACGCTGGTGATTGTTCCACAAGATGTGCGCGCAGATAGTGCGGCCTTATTGCAATTTTTAATCAGGACAAATCTTGATGTGCTGGATTGTACGCCAATGCAATTAGAGATGTTGCTGGCAGCGGGTTTGTCTCAGCATCAAAAAGCGTTGACGTTGTTGATTGGCGGCGAACCCATATCAGTACAAACCTGGCGGACGGTAACCGGTATACCGCAACTGACAGCTTATAACGTCTACGGCCCAACCGAATGCACCGTGGAGGCAACGCTGGCCTGCATAGCGCCGGCGAATCCTTCCCCGACGATTGGTCGCCCGCTTGCCAATACCCGGCTTTATTTACTGGATAAATTTGGCTGTCCTGTACCGTTGGGCGTGGTGGGGGAATTGTATATTGGTGGCGCGGGTGTGGCGCGGGGCTATCTGAACCGGCCAGAATTGACTGCTGAACGTTTCCTGGTCGATTTGTTTAACGATAAACCGGGCGCACGGATGTATAAAACGGGAGATTTAGCTCGCTACCTGCCGGACGGTAATCTGGAATTCCTGGGCCGTAATGATCATCAGGTGAAGATCCGTGGCTTCCGCATTGAACCGGGGGAAATTGAAGCCCGGCTGATAGAACACCCAGAGGTACGTGAATCGGTGGTGCTGGCGTTGGGAGAAGGGCAGGATAAGCGTCTGGTTGCCTATGTGGTGGCGCAAGCGGATGACGGGTTGGTTAACCGTCTGCGCTCTCATCTGAGTACAATTTTGCCTGACTATATGGTGCCATCGGCCTTTGTGTGTTTGGATGTCTTTCCGTTAACCCCTAACGATAAACTGGATCGCCGGGCGCTGCCGGCACCGGGGGAAGAGGCGTTTGCCCGTCAGGTCTATGAAGCCCCGCAAGGGAAGATAGAAACGATGCTGGCGGCGGTTTGGTGTGAGTTGCTGGGGGTTGAGCAGGTCAGCCGGCATGACAGCTTCTTTGCTCTGGGTGGTCATTCACTACTTGTTGTGCGGATGATTGAACGATTACGACGTATCGGTTTGGGTGTATCGGTACAAACGTTATTCCTGCATCCAACACTTCATATTCTGGCGCAGTCCCTGGTTCTGCATGATGAAATCCCAGTGCCTGACAACTGTATTACACCGGATACGGTGGCGTTGACGCCGGACCTGTTGCCGTTGATTGATCTGACCCAGCCTGAAATTGACCTTATCGTCGGGCAGGTGCCGGGCGGGATCGCCAATATTCAGGATATCTATGCGTTGTCGCCGTTGCAGGATGGCATTTTGTTCCATCATCTGCTGGAGAATGACGGTGATCCGTATTTGTTGATCAGCCAGATGGTTTTCGCTGACCGGGCGCTGTTGGATCATTATTTAGCTGCGGTGCAACGGACAATTGATCGGCATGATATTTTACGTACCGCCTTTATCTGGAAAGGACTGTCAGTCCCTGCTCAGGTAGTCTGGCGTCAGGCCCAATTATCAGTGACTGAACTGATACTAAACCCGGCTGACGGCCCGATCAGTGACCAGTTAACCGGGCGTTTTGACCTGTGTCGGCATCGTATCGATTTGAGTCAGGCGCCCTTGCTACATTTTGTGATTGCGCAGGAAGGAGCAGAGGGTCGTTGGATACTGCTTGAATACCAGCATCATCTGATTGGTGACCATACCACGCTGGAAGTGATGGATCGCGAAGTACAGGCGTATCTTGCCGGTCAGGAAGCGTGTTTGCCTGCGCCGGTTCCTTTCCGCAATCTGGTGGCGCAGGCCCGGCTCGGTGTCAGTCAGGAAGAACATACCCGTTTCTTTACTGAGATGTTAGCTGAAGTAGACGAACCGACGTTGTCGTTTGGGTTGAAGGAGGTGCATCGTGATGGTAAGCAGGTGACGGAATCCCACCGGATGCTGACGAGCACACTGAATGACCGTTTGCGTAATCAGGCCCGGTGCTTGGGTGTCAGTCTGGCGGCGCTGTGTCATCTGGCCTGGGCACAGGTGCTGGCGTGTACCTGTGGGCAGGAGAAAGTGGTGTTCGGCACGGTGTTGTTTGGACGGATGCAGGCGGGTGATGGCGCTGACAGCGGTATGGGATTGTTTATCAATACGTTGCCGTTGCGGCTGGATATGGATGATACCCCGGTACGGGACGGCGTGCAGGCTGCACATAGCCGACTCGCGGGGTTATTAGTGCATGAGCATGCCTCATTGGCGCTGGCCCAGCGTTGCAGCGGAGTGCGGGGTGAGATCCCCCTCTTTAATAGTCTGTTGAATTATCGGCATAATACCCAACTGGAGACGTCGGATGAACTGATCAGCGGTATTGAATTTATTGGTGGACAGGAGCGGACCAATTATCCGCTAGCACTATCGGTAGAGGATTTTGGTGAATCCCTGGGGCTGACTGCCCAGGTAGTACAACCGCTTGATCCGGAAAGGATATGTGGTTATATGCAACAGGCGTTGGAAAGTTTGGCAGAAGTGCTGGAACAATCCCCGGAGACACCGGTACGAGCACTGAATATTCTGCCTGAAACGGAACGTACGTTGTTGTTAAGGACCTGGAATGCGTTTGAGACCGCGTATCCTGAGCAGCTATGCATTCATCAATTGTTTGAACAACAAGCGAAGGAAAATCCAGACACTATGGGTTTGGTGTATGAGGACCAGACCTTCAGCTATGCTGAACTGAATGCTCGGGCTAACCGGCTGGCGCATCAGCTGATTAGGTTGGGTGTCGTACCAGACCAGCGGGTGGTGATTTGCGTGGCACGTTCACCGGCGATGGTGGTGGGATTACTGGCGGTGCTGAAAGCGGGTGGGGCTTATGTGCCGCTGGACCCGGCCTATCCGGGTGAGCGTCTGGCGCATATTCTGATGGATGTCGCGCCGGCTATTTTGTTGGCGGATAATGTTGGACGTACAGCGTTGGGTGAGAAGGCATTGACAGAACGGGCTGTCCTTGACCCGAATATCCTGTTTGACCAGCCGGACAGTAACCCGCAGGTCCCTGCATTGACTTCACGGCATTTGGCGTATGTGATTTACACTTCTGGTTCGACCGGCACGCCGAAAGGGGTGATGGTCGAACATCGTAGCGTGGTTAATCTGGCTTTGGCTCAAATTACCCGGTTTGATGTTCGGGTAACCAGCCGGATATTACAGTTTGCCTCATTGGGTTTCGATGCCAGTGTGTCGGAAATGATGACCGCGTTGGGCGGAGGGGCCGGCCTGATTATTCCTGCCGATATAGTTCGTCAGGACCCGAACCGCCTTTGGCATTATCTGGAAGCACAGAAGGTGACGCATGCTTTTCTGACACCGGCTTTGCTTCAGGATGGCGCTGATTTACCGGCGCTAACGATAAAACCGACATTGATACTGGCGGGTGAAGCACCCAGTACGGCGCTGCTTCAGGTGTTGTATGGCCGGGTAAATCTGTTTAATGATTATGGTCCGACAGAAGTCACGGTGTGTGCCACCACCTGGCATTGTCCACCAGACTATACGGATACAGGGGTGCCTATCGGGCACCCGACGGCCAACACGCGGGTTTATCTGTTGGATGCTCACGGTCATCCGGTACCATTGGGAGCAGTGGGGGAATTGTATATTGGGGGGGCCGGTGTGGCGCGGGGTTATCTCAATCGTCCTGACTTGACCACTGAACGTTTCCTTATGGATCCGTTTAGCGAGAAACCCGGTGCACGTATGTACCGAACCGGGGATTTGGCCCGTTACCTGCCGGACGGCAACCTAGTATTTGTCGGCCGTAATGACCAGCAGGTGAAAATCCGGGGTTTCCGTATTGAACCGGGAGAAATCGAAGCGCATCTAACAGAGCACCCGGCAGTACGTGAAGCGCGGGTACTGGCGTTGAGGGACGGGCAGGATAAACGGCTGGTCGCCTATGTGGTGGCGCCAGAGGATGACGGGCTGATTAACAGCCTTCGTGCCCACCTGAGCGCAGCTTTGCCTGACTATATGGTGCCGACGGCCTTTGTCCGTTTGGATGCTTTCCCGTTAACCCCTAACGGCAAGCTGGATCGCCGAGTATTGCCGGCGCCCGGTGAGGAAGCCTTTGCCCGTCAGCACTATGAAGCCCCGCAAGGGGAAGCTGAAATTGCGCTGGCGGCTATCTGGCGTGAGTTGCTGGGGATTGAACAGATTAGCCGGTATGACAATTTCTTTGCCCTGGGCGGTCATTCGCTGTTGGCGGTGCGGATGATGAACCGGATAGTGGCTTTAGGTATTGAACTGCCGCTGAGCGCATTGTTTGAAGCCCCCGCTTTAATTGCCTTTGCTGAGGCAATGCGCACCCGGTTTGATGAACAGCGCAGGATATTGCCCGTCATCATGCCGATATCCCGTGAGGAGGTGTTGCCGCTATCATTCGCTCAACAACGTCTGTGGTTCCTTGCCCAGTTTGAGGGCGTTAGTGATACCTATCATATCCCGATGGTACTGCGCTTGTGTGGTCGGCTGGATATCGTTGCCTGGCAGCAGGCGCTCGACACGTTGTTTGCCCGTCATGAAGCGCTACGTTCTGTTTTCGTCTCCATTGACGGTCAGCCAAAGGTGCAATTGTTGGCTGCGGACAGCGGTTTGCCGTTGTCTCAACATGACCTGCGTGGGATCCCGGATGCTGAAACCGTGCTTGAACGCCTGAGCGCCGAGGAAACTTACACGCCATTTGATCTCGGTCATGGCCCGCTTATCCGTGCTTCGCTTATCCGGCTCACGGATGATGAATATCATTTTTTGCTCACTCAGCATCACATTGTGTCGGACGGCTGGTCTGTCGGCGTGTTGATGCATGAGTTAAGTACTCTCTATACGGCTTTTCTGGCCGGACAACCTGACCCGCTACCACCGTTGGCGATTCAATATCTTGATTATTCCGCCTGGCAGCGTCAATGGCTGTCGGCTGAACAGATTCAGGCCCAATCCGACTATTGGCGTACCATGCTGGTTGATGCGCCGGTACTGCTAGATTTGCCAACCGATCGGCCACGCCCTCCTCAGCAGTCGTTTACGGGGAATATTGTACCTATCGATCTGGATGCGGAATTGACACAATCCCTTAAGCGCCTGAGTGAACAGCAAGGCGTCACGTTATTCATGACCCTGTTGTCAGCTTGGGCGACGGTTCTGTCGCATTTATCAGGTCAGGAGGATCTGGTTATCGGCACACCGAGTGCAGGCCGTAGTCGCCAGGAAGTGGAATCCCTGATCGGCTTCTTTATCAATACGCTGGCGTTACGTATTGATTTATCGGGTGCGCCGAATGTGATTGAGTTGCTGGCGCGCGTGCGGCAAACCGCATTGGCGGCACAGATGCATCAAGACTTGCCATTTGAACAGGTGGTGGAAATTGTGCAGCCGCCACGCAGACTGGCGCATACCCCGCTGTTCCAGGTAATGTTTGCCTGGCAGAACAATGAGAGCCTGGAATGGAGGCTGCCCGAGTTGGTTGTCTCACCTGTTGATCCCGTTCTCGATATAGTCAAGTTTGATCTGGAACTGGAACTGTCTGAGGAGGAAGGCAGGATTGTGGGTATGCTGAGTTATGCCACGGCCCTGTTTGACCAACCAACAATCGAGCGCTATGTGGGGTATTTGCATACGGTATTGCAAGCGATGGTGGCCCATCCTCAACAGCCAGTTAGGGAAATTGATATTTTGGCCCCGGCAGAGCGCAGGCTATTGCTAGAAACCTGGAATGCCACTGAAACCGCCTATCCTGACCAGCTGTGCATTCATCATTTATTTGAACAACAGGCCGGGAAAACGCCGGATATGACGGCACTGGTGTATCAAGACCAGACTTTCAGCTATGCCGAACTGAATACCCGGGCTAACCGGCTGGCGCATCAACTGATTGCGCTGGGTGTAGAACCGGATCAGCGGGTGGCGATTTGCATAGCGCGTTCACCGGCAATGGTGGTGGGATTGCTGGCGGTGCTGAAAGCGGGGGGAGCCTATGTGCCACTGGACCCGGCCTATCCGGGTGAGCGTCTGATGCATATTCTGATTGATGCCGCGCCGATTATCTTGTTGGCGGATAATGCCGGATGTGGCGCACTGGGTGAGAAAGTACTGGCGAGTCTGACAGTGCTTGACCCGAACTCACTGCCAGACCAGCCGGACAGTAACCCTCAGCTACCTGCATTGACCGCACGGCATCTGGCGTATGTGATTTACACCTCCGGTTCGACCGGCACGCCGAAAGGGGTGATGGTGGAGCATCATAGTGTGGTTAATCTGGCTCTGGCGCAAATAACCCGGTTTGACGTGAATGTAACCAGTCGGGTATTGCAATTTGCTTCCTTTGGTTTCGATGCCAGTGTGTCGGAAATGATGACCGCGTTGGGCGGTGGGGCCGGCCTGATTATTCCTGCCGACTCGGTTCGTCAGGACCCATCACGCCTTTGGTACTATCTGGAAGAACAACGGGTGACGCACGCTTTCCTGACACCGGCTTTGCTCCAGGAAAGAAGCGATTTACCGGCGCTAACGATGAAGCCAACCTTGGTACTGGCGGGTGAAGCGCCCAGCACGGCGCTGCTTCAGACATTGCGAGATCGGGTAAATCTGTTCAATGATTATGGCCCGACAGAAATCACGGTGTGCGCCACGACCTGGCATTGTCCGTCAGACTATGCGGATACATGGGTTCCTATCGGGCGTCCGACGGCCAATACGCGGGTTTATCTGCTGGGTGCTCAGGGCCAGCCAGTGCCTTTGGGGGTGGTCGGTGAGCTGTATATTGGCGGCGCGGGTGTGACGCGGGGTTATCTGAACCGTCCAGAGCTGACGGCTGAACGTTTTCTGACAGATCCGTTTAGCGATAAACCGGGTGCACGTATGTACCAAACCGGGGATTTGGCCCGTTACCTGCCGGACGGCAACCTGGTGTTTGTCGGCCGTAATGACCAGCAGGTAAAAATCCGGGGCTTCCGGATTGAAGCGGGGGAAATCGAGGTGCGTTTGACTGAACATCCGGCGGTGAGTGAAGCGCGGGTACTGGCGTTGGGTGATGGGCTGGATAAGTATCTGGCGGCTTATGTGATAGCTCAGGAGAATGATGGATTGGTTAACAGTTTACGTGAACACCTGAGTGCTTTGCTGCCGGATTATATGGTGCCGGGCGCCTTTGTGTGTCTGGATGCTTTCCCGCTGACGCCTAATGGTAAGCTGGATCGTCAGGCATTACCCGCACCGGACGAAAAAGCCGTTGCTCGTCAGGTTTACGCCGCACCGTATGGGGAAACAGAAATGGCATTGGCGGCGATTTGGCGTGAATTGCTGGGGGTTGAACAGGTCAGCCGGCATGACAACTTCTTCGCCCTGGGCGGTCATTCACTGCTTGCCATACGAATGATAAATCTTGCCGCCGGTCAGGGGTTGATTTGTACCTTGAATGCTTTGTTCCAATGTCCTGTGTTGTCCGAATTGGCTGCGAAAATCACCTCAGATTTGCAGTCTCAGTCGCAAAGCAGCGCCATCCCGGTGCGACTGGGTGGAACAGAACTGCCGTTGTTCTTTGTGCCCAGTGGAATGGAAGACTATTCCTATGTCTTCGTGCTGGCTCAACATATCCGGCCGGGATATCCGATTTATGCGGTATCTTGGTCGTCCATCAATGAAGAAGCGGTGCCGACGATGGAAGAGCAGGCGACCAGAATGATCAGCTTGATGAAAGCGGTTCAACCGGCAGGCCCGTATCGGATATGTGGTTACTCTTCCGGCGGCATATTGGCTTATGCTATTGCCCAGCGGCTTTTGCATGCCGGTGAGACGGTGAGCTTCCTGGGATTGATTGATACGCCGGCGCCTCATTATATCAGGGAGCAGCCTATGCAACTCAAACATCAATTCTTTGACGAGTTAGTCAGGCAGTTTGGGGAAGAGCACACTCAGGAGATGGCGGCGTTGTACCGGCGAATTGATGAGCTGAATTTAGTGCAATTTATTGAAGTAGCACAAGAATTGGCGTTATACCCCGCCAATCTGCGCCCTGAATTAGTCGCAAAAAGTTGGGAGCAGATAGAGTGTTATGCGCAAATAGTTGGAGATTATGAGCCACAGGTATTAACGGTAACGCTGCATCAGTTTTATGCGATGGAACGTCCCCCTGCGAGTCCTTTTGCGACGGATGAAAAACCGAAGCCTTTAACTATTGACCCATCGTTAGGTTGGGCACAGATAATACCTGACTCTTCACTTCGGTTGATTGCTGTTCCGGGTAATCATTTTAGTTTATTGGAGGATAATGAGAATAGAATCGCCTTAGCTCAGGCCATGAATAGGGCGTTGGCAATCGGTTGTAGTGGGGAGGTATTATAATACAGATATATTAATCAATATTGAATGATTTAATATTTGTGTAATGATCCGGTATATATTGTTTATACTGGATTATTTCTATGCTAGAAAAGAATCAGGAAAATGATAATTTCATAATAAATTATTTGATTATATTTCTTCGTTATTGTTGTTATTTTCTATTATGTGATCTAAATCTAATTTTATTGTTAATTTTATTTTATTTTTTTGATTGAAAGGGTATCTAGACTAGGTATTTAGTTGTAGAGTAATTGTTGAAAATATTTATTCTGATAAAAATAATCGAAAATTTGATAATGGTAATGTTTTTACTGATGGTCATATAGGTTGATTTAATCAGCTTTAATTTTATGACCTCTCTTTGGTATATATTTTTTTATTTTAAATAACTAGGGATAATAAGAGTGAAAAAACGGTGGCGGATAGTCTCAATGTATATGTTAGTCGGTATTTTTGAACTGAATAACATTAAATTTTTTTCCTGCTTGTATCTCGTGATAGTCAATATCGCCAGATGTCCGATAAATCGCATCAAAGAGCGATTTCTTTGTAATTTTTGTAATTTAAATCAATATTATACGGAGTTTTTGATTATGCCTGTTACATTGTTCCATTCTTATGGAATAATATGTGGTGGAATTAATTGTGAATTATAATTGTTTCTTGGTGATATTGGATTAAATAACATTTCTATTTGTGGTGGAATTTAATTGTTATAAGTCAATGTGCTTAAGTTGGTGTGGATTTGTTTATGGGTATCTACACTAGAGGTGTAATTTATTGTTATAAAATAATATCATCTGTGATTATTTATAATCTGAAGTTATATTTTTATTAAATATGCATAATAAATGCAGGGAATTGGCTTGCTTTTAATTGTGTAATTTATCGTCAGTCAATGGGAATTATAGAGAATTAATCTAATTTATCTAAAAAATAGGAGCGAAAATGGAATTTTTTATTCCAGATCATAAATTGAATTATTTATTTGGTTGCCAGGGGAGTTAATGTTGTAGCGTTGTTAATGATATGGCTATTCACCGGGTTATGGCATCCAGTATTTGCGTATTTTGAATAGATGTCGGATATATCCATTTTTATTTCTTGGGGCAAGAAGTAAGGAAAATACTGGTGATGGCTGTCAGGAATGACAGTTTTCAAATTTCTAGCAAATTCGTTGGAGTAGTAAATGAAAGATAGCATTGCTCAAGCAGAAAGTGCTCTTAACGCTGAATTCTTCTCTCAGACATCAGAAAACATAATCAGCGCGAATGACGCTTTACCACAGACTAAAAATACAAAGAATATTCTCAAGGCGCTCACACCCGGTGAATTATTCTGGTATGAGCGCCTTGCCGCTTTGCAACCGCTCCAGTTACCTTTCGAGACCGTCGGGGAGCAAGCGGAGCCCAGATGGGCAATGAGCTTTTGGCAGTCTCCGTTGCCAAAAAATGGGGAAGAAGACCCATTGCGGACACTGTTGCAGGCATTTGTTATTTACCTTGCGCGCCTGACTCAGCAGACCGAATTCCAAATTGGTTGGGGCGTGAAGGCAAACGATAACCTGGCCGATCTGGCGCCTGTGGCGCCGATGACCATTGAGGTGGCGTTTGATAAGCCGTGGAGAGCGGTAGCTGACTGGATTGATAACGAGCTTGTCCAGTTGGCGCGGCACCGGGCATTTAGTCATGATCTCCTTATTCGCTTTCCTTCATTGCAGGCTATTCCAGCGTTGACAACCCGCTGGCCGTGGCAGATAGCCGTCTCGGTGATACAAGATGAGATACCGTGTGATCAGAAGGTATCCGGTGAATTGCTGACGCTCCAGGTGAATGCACAGGGCGTTTTTCGCTGGGTATACGATGAAAATCGTTTGAGCGGGGAAGGGGTTCTGCGGATGAGCGAACACTTACAGGTGTTGGCTGCGTCAAAAAGGCAGGGTGAGGAAATCCCCGTCGGACAGCTTAATGTGTTGTCTGAGGCGGAACGCACGTTGTTGCTGGAGACCTGGAACGTCACGGAAAACCCTTATCCTGACCCGTTATGTATCCATCAGCTGTTTGAACAACAGGCAGAGCTGGCCCCGCAGGCCACGGCGTTAGAATATCAAGAACAGATCCTCAGTTATGCAGAATTGAATAGCCGGGCCAACCGTCTGGCCCATCAACTGATTGCGCAGGGGGTCGCACCGGACCAGCGGGTGGCGATTTGCGTGGAACGCTCGCCGGCGATGGTGGTGGCTTTGCTGGCAGTGCTGAAAGCCGGCGGCGCTTATGTGCCGCTGGATTTAACCTATCCGGGGGAACGTCTGGCGTATATCTTGAATGATACGGCGCCGTCAGTGGTATTGGCTGATGCGGCTGGGAGGGCGGCGTTGGGTGAAGCCGCACTGGCGGGGCTGACAGTGTTTGATCCGAATACCCAGCCAGACCAGCCGGGCAGCAATCCACTGGTCCCGGCGTTGACGCCACAGCATCTGGCGTATGTGATTTACACCTCCGGCTCAACCGGGCAACCGAAAGGGGTGATGGTAGAACATCAGGCGATTTATCAACGTTATCTGGGTTTTAATGACGCCTATGCTGTCACGGCGCAAGACCGGCTGTTGCAATTTGCCGCGTTTGCCTTTGATGTTTCAGTGGAAGATTTCTTCTCGTCATTATGTAACGGGGCTACGCTGGTTCTTCGCGATGACAGTTGGCTGGCGTCGATGCCGGAATTTATTACCTTAATCCGGCAAAATCGTATTACGGTGGTGTCGCTGCCGACCCTGTTCTGGTCTGAATTGGCGGCCAGAGATACAGGGTTACCGCTGCCGGATGGTCTCCGGCTCATTATCATTGGCGGTGAAGCGGTCAAAAAGAATGCCATTCAGGACTGGTTCAGGCAGGAGGGCCATCGGCCCCGGCTGTTAAACGGTTATGGCCCGACGGAAAATGTGGTGACGGTGACCTATAAGGACGTGTTATCCCCAGCCGATGCGCATTCTATTGGCCGGCCGGCTAAAAATGCTCGCATCTACCTGCTGGACCCATATGGTCAACCGGTGCCGTTAGGCTGCGTGGGTGAAATGTATATTGGCGGCGTCGGGGTGGCGCGCGGTTATTTTAACCGGCCGGAATTAAGTGCAGAGCATTTTATGCCGGATCCTTTTAGCCCGATAGCCGGTGCGCGGATGTATCGCTCCGGCGATTTGGCCCGTTATCTGCCGGATGGTGATCTGGAGTTCCTAGGCCGTAATGACGAGCAGGTTAAAATCCGCGGCTTCCGTATTGAGCTGGGTGAAATTGAAACCCGGTTGCTGGAACACCCGATGGTGCAAGAGGCGGCGGTGCTGGCGTTGGATAGTGGGCAGGGCAAACGTTTGGTTGCTTATGTGGCGGCGGCGGCAAATGAGGGATTGACGTCCGATTTGCGCGCCCACCTGAGTGCCATTTTACCCGACTATATGGTACCGGCAGCCTTTGTGCGTCTGGAGTCCTTCCCGCAGACCCCGAATGGCAAGCTGGATCGCCGGGCGTTGCCTGAACCGGGGGGAGATGATTTTGCCCGGCAGATTTATGAAGCCCCACAAGGGGAGACTGAGATCGCCCTTGCCGCCCTTTGGCGTGAGTTACTGGGTATTGAGCAGATAAGCCGGCATGACAGCTTCTTTGCGTTGGGCGGTCATTCACTGCTTGGCGTGCAGATGATTGAACGCTTGCGTCGCTTGGGATTGACACTGGCGGCGCGCGATCTGTTCCAGTCGCCGGTGCTGTCAGACCTGGCCCAAACGTTGGGACGGCATCAGGCCGTGATAGTCCCACCCAATAGCATGACACCGGCCGCCACGGCGCTGACCCCAGCGATGTTGCCGCTGATTGAGCTGACTCAGACTGATATTGACCACATCGTCGGCCAAGTGCCGGGTGGGATAGCCAATATTCAGGATATCTATGCGTTGTCGCCGTTGCAGGACGGTATCCTGTTCCACCACATATTGGAAAAGGAAGGCGACCCGTACTTAGTGCTCTATCCGGTGGCCTTTGCTAACCGCGCTCTGCTGGATCGTTATCTGGACGCGGTGCAACAGGTAGTTGATCGTCATGACATTCTGCGTACGGCGTTTATCTGGCAAGGGTTATCTGTGCCGGCGCAGGTGGTTTGGCGTCAGGCGACCTTGCCGGTGACGGAATTGACGCTCGACCCGGCTGACGGGCCGGTTATTGATCAGTTAACCCGGCGTTTTGATCCGGATCACTATCGTCTTGATCTGAATCAGGCCCCGCTGTTGCATTTTGTTATCGCGCAGGAAACCGATGGCCGCTGGTTTTTACTGGAGTTGCAGCATCACCTGATCGGCGACCATGAAACAATGGAAGTGATGCACCGTGAAGTGCAGGCGTTTTTTGCCGGGCAGGGGGAGAGTCTGCCTGCACCGGTTCCTTTCCGCAATCTGGTGGCTGAGGCCCAGTTGGGGGTGAGTCAGACCGCGCATACCCGTTTCTTTACCGATATGTTGGCTGAAGTGGAGGAGCCGACGCTGCCGTTCGGGCTGACGGATGTGCATCATGATGGATCTCAGAAGACGGAATCCTACCGGATGTTAACCGCCGGGTTGAATGACCGTCTGCGCAGTCAGGCCCGGCGTTTGGGCGTCAGTCTGGCGGCATTGTGTCATCTGGCTTGGGCGCAGGTGTTGTCGCGTACCAGCGGGCAGGAGAAAGTGGTATTCGGCACCGTGCTGTTTGGGCGTATGGCGGCAGGTGAAGGCGCCGGCAATGGCATGGGGTTGTTTATCAATACCCTACCGTTGCGGTTGGATATGGATGATACCCCGGTACGGGACAGTGTGCGGGCGGTGCATCTGCGACTGGCCGGGTTGTTGGCGCATGAGCATGCGTCACTGGCGCTGGCCCAGCGATGCAGCGGGGTTACCAGCGGTACGCCCCTCTTTAGCGCTTTGTTGAACTATCGACATAATGTTCAACCGGATCCGCTGGATGAAACGATGGCCGGGATTGCGTTCCTGGGTGAACAGGAGCGGACCAACTATCCGTTTGTGCTGTCGGTAGAGGACGGTGCCGCCACGCTGGGGCTGACCGCTCAGGTAGTGCAACCGTTTGATCCGGAAAGCCTGTGCGGTTATATGCAACAGGCGCTGGAAAGTCTGGTGGAAGCCTTGGAGCAAGCCCCGGAAACGCCCGTTCGGGCATTGGAAATCTTGCCGGAAGCGGAACGTACCTTGTTGTTAAAGACCTGGAACGCCACGGAAACCGCGTATCCTGACCAATTATGTATTCATCAGTTATTTGAGCTGCAAGTAGAGAAGACCCCGAAGGCGACGGCGCTGATAGCAGGAGATAACACTTTGAGCTATACGGAACTGAATACCTGCGCTAATCGGCTGGCCCGTCAGCTGATCGAACAGGGAATTCGCCCGGATGACCAGGTTGCGATTCTGTTAGAGCGATCGATAGAACTGGTAGTAGCTCAGTTGGCTATTCTCAAAGTGGGGGCTGTTTATGTACCGATAGATCCCAGTGTGCCGGATGAACGGAAAAACTGGCTGATAAGCGATTGTTCAGCCAGGTTGCTGCTCACCGATACACGGGCGGCTATTCCGGCTAATCTGGCTGTTCCGCTATTGCGTTTCTCGGATGAGACAGACCCGGGCAGCGAGGAAGATGACATCAACCCTGGCTTACCGCGTTCCAGCGCCGGGTCAGCGTATATTATGTATACCTCCGGCTCGACGGGTATGCCCAAAGGTGTGGTGGTGCCGCATCGTGCGGTGGTCCGGCTGGTCATCAATAATGGTTATGCCGAAATTGGACCAGACGATCGGGTGGCCTTTGCCGCTAACCCGGCTTTCGATGCCAGTACGTTTGAAGTCTGGGCGCCGTTGCTCAACGGCGGCGCGCTAGTGGTTATCGACCATGCCGCGTTGCTGACGCCACAGGAGTTAGTACCGGCTTTCCAGACGCACCGCATCACGGTGTTGTGGCTGACTATCGGGCTGTTTAACCGGTTGGCGGCAGAGTTGTCCCCGGTACTTCCGCAGCTCAAGATCCTGATTGTTGGCGGCGATGTGCTGGATCCACATGTGATTGCCCAGGTTTTGCGTGATAGCCCTCCTCAACAATTGTTGCAGGCCTATGGACCGAGTGAGGGAACTACCTTTACCACGATATACCCTATCGTGGCGTTAGCACAGGGCGTGACCCGTATCCCGATTGGCCGGCCAATCGCGAATACCCGTGTTTATCTGCTGGATGCTTATGAGCAGCCGGTACCGCCGGGTGTGATCGGTGAGATTTATGTCGGTGGAGATGGCGTTGCTCAGGGTTATTTCAATCGGCCTGAGTTAACCGCCGAACGTTTCCTGGTTGATCCGTTCAGTGATAACCCGGATGCACGCATGTACCGCACCGGGGATTTGGCCCGTTACCTGCCGGACGGCAATCTAGAATTCCTGAGTCGTAATGATCAGCAAGTTAAGATCCGCGGCTTCCGGATTGAACCGGGTGAAATTGAGACGCGTCTGGCAGAGCATCCAGCGGTACATGAAGTCGCCGTGTTGGCTCGGGGGGAAGGGCCGGATAAACGGCTGGCGGCCTATGTGGTGGCGCCGGCGGATGATGGGCTGGTGAACAGCCTGCGTGCCCACCTGAGCGCCATTTTACCTGACTATATGGTGCCGTCGGCTTTTGTGCGTCTGGATGCATTTCCGTTGACGCCTAACGGTAAATTGGATCGCCGGGCATTGCCGGCCCCGGATAATGAAGCCTTTGCTTATCAAGTTTACGAAGCGCCCCAAGGCGAAACGGAAATCGCCCTGGCGGCGATTTGGCGGGAATTACTGGGGATTGAGCAGGTTAGCCGGCATGACAGTTTCTTCGCTTTGGGGGGACATTCGCTGCTGGCGATACGGATGGTTGAACGCCTGCGTCATCTGGGATTAACACTGACGGCGCGTGATCTGTTCCAGTTTCCGGTGCTGTTTGAACTGGCCCGGTCACTGGGACAGCATCAGGCTGTGACAATACCGCCTAACGTCATCACCCCGGCAGACACGACACTGACGCCGGCGATGTTGCCGCTGATTGATCTGACTCAGGCTGAGATTGACCGTATCATTGAACAGGCGCCGGGCGGGGTAGCCAATATTCAGGATATCTATGCCCTGTCGCCGTTGCAGGACGGTATTTTATTCCACCACTTACTGGCGAACGAAGGGGATCCGTATCTGTTGACGGGTCAGATGGCCTTTGCTGACCGGTCTCTGTTAGATCGTTATCTGGCCGCAGTTCAACGGGCGGTTGATCGGCACGATATCTTACGTACCGCTTTTATCTGGCAAGGATTGTCAGTACCGGCGCAAGTGGTCTGGCGTCAGGCCCAATTGTCGGTGACTGAGCTGACGCTGAATCCGGTTGACGGTTCGGTGAGTGACCAATTAACCCGGCGTTTTGATCCGCGTTATCATCGTCTTGACCTGAGCGAAGCGCCGTTATTACGTTTTGTGGTAGCGCAGGAGACCGATGGCCGTTGGATTGTCTTGCAATTGCTGCATCACCTGATTGGCGACCATGAAACAATGGAAGTGATGCACCGCGAAGTCCAGGCATACCTTACGGATCAGGCGGATAGCCTGCCTGCGCCGGTTCCTTTCCGCAATTTGGTGGCGCAGGCCCGGTTGGGCGTGAGTCAGGAAGCGCATACCCGTTTCTTTACCGAGATGCTGGCGGCGGTAGATGAACCGACGCTGCCATTCGGGCTGGCAGAAGTGCGCCGCGACGGCTCACAGGTGACGGAATTTCACCGGATGCTGGTGCCTGAGCTGAATGACCGTCTGCGCAGTCAGGCCCGGCATTTGGGGGTCAGTCTGGCGGCGCTGTGTCATCTGGCTTGGGCGCAGGTGTTGTCGCATACCAGCGGGCAGGAGAAAGTGGTGTTCGGCACGGTGTTGTTTGGACGGATGCAGGCAGGGGACAGCGCCGACAATGGTATGGGGCTGTTTATTAATACCCTGCCGTTGCAGCTGGATATTGATGAAACGCCGGTACGGGACAGCGTGCAGGCCGCCCATACCCGACTGGCCGGATTATTAGCCCATGAACATGCGTCACTGGCGCTGGCCCAGCAGTGCAGTGGGATTGCCAGCGGTACGCCCCTTTTCAGCGCCCTGTTGAACTATCGACATAATGTTCAACCGGATCCGCTGGATGAAACGATGGACGGCATTGAATTCTTGAGTGAACAGGAGCGGACCAACTATCCGTTTGTACTGTCGGTGGAGGATTTTTCTGAATCCCTGGGGCTGACGGCTCAGGTAGTGCAACCGTTTGATCCGGAAAGGCTATGCGGTTATATGCAGCAGGCGCTGGAAAGTCTGGTGGAAGCGCTTGAGCAAGCCCCGGGTATGCCCGTTCGGGCACTGAACATCCTGCCGGAAGCGGAACGTACGTTGCTGTTAAAAACCTGGAACGCCACGGAAACTGTATATCCTGATGCGTTGTGTATTCATCAGTTGTTTGAACAGCAGGTGGAGAAAACCCCGGAAGCGACGGCGCTGATAGCGGGAGAGAAGACGCTGAGCTATACGGAACTGAACGCCCGTGCCAACCGGCTGGCTCGTCAGTTGATCGAACAACAGGTTTGCCCCGGCGACCATGTTGCGCTCCTGTTAGAACGATCGATGGAGCTGGTGGTGGCTCAATTAGCTATCCTTAAAGCTGGCGGCGTTTACGTGCCGATAGATCCCAGTGTGCCGGATGAACGGAAAAACTGGCTAATAAACGATTGCTCAGCCAAATTGCTGCTCACCGATACACGGGCGGATATTCCGGCTAACCTGACTATCCCGCTGTTGCGTTTCTCGGATGAGACAGACCCGGGTAGCGGGGAAGATCGCCTCAACCCTGGATTACCGCGCTCCAGCGCCGGGTCAGCGTATATTATGTATACCTCCGGTTCTACCGGTACGCCCAAAGGGGTTCTGGTGCCGCATCGGGCGGTGGTCCGGCTGGTCATCAATAATGGCTATGCCGAAATTGGACCAGATGATCGGGTGGCCTTTGCCGCTAACCCGGCTTTCGATGCCAGCACGTTTGAAGTCTGGGCGCCGTTGCTCAATGGCGGCGCGTTAGTGGTGGTCGATCGTGTCACTTTGCTGACACCGCTGGAGTTTGTACAAGTTCTACAGGTTCAGCGAATAACGGCGCTGTGGCTGAGTGTCGGATTGTTTAACCAGCTGGCGGCGGAGTTGTCTCCGGTTCTGCCGCAAATAAAGCTCCTGATTGTCGGGGGAGATGCCCTTGATCCCCATGTTATCGGGCAGGTATTGAGCACGAGTCCGCCACAACAGTTATTGAATGGCTATGGGCCGAGTGAAGGCACTACCTTTACCACGACATACCGTATCACGGCATCAGCGCAGGGAGCGATCCGTATCCCGATTGGCCGACCGGTAGCCAACACGCGGGTTTATCTGTTGGATACGCATGGTCAGCCGGTGCCGTTGGGGGCGGTCGGGGAGATTTATGTCGGGGGCGATGGAATTGCTTGTGGTTATCTTAATCATCCTGAATTGACGGCTGAACGTTTTCTGGTTGATCCGTTCAGTGATAATCCGGATGCACGCATGTACCGTACCGGGGATTTGGCGCGTTATCTGCCGGACGGCAATCTCGAGTTTCTGGGCCGCAACGATCAGCAGGTGAAAATCCGCGGCTTCCGCATTGAACTGGGTGAAATTGAGGCCCGGCTGGCAGAACACCCGGCGGTGCGTGAGGTTACGGTGTTGGCATTGGGTGAAGGGTCGGATAAACGGTTGGCGGCCTATGTGGCGGCAACAGCGGATGAGGAGTTGATGAACAACTTGCGTGCCCACCTGAGTACCGTTTTGCCTGACTATATGGTGCCGTCGGCTTTTGTACGTCTGGAGGCGTTTCCGTTGACGCCGAACGGTAAGCTGGATCGTCATGCGCTACCGGCGCCGGATGGTGAAGCCGTTGCCCGTCAGGTTTACGAGGCGCCGCAAGGCGAAACGGAAATCACTCTGTCGGTTATTTGGCGTGAATTACTGGGGGTTGAACAGGTCAGCCGGCATGACAGTTTCTTTGCCTTGGGCGGCCATTCACTGCTCGCGGTACGCATGATTGAACGCCTGCGCCATCAGGGATTGACACTGACGGCGCGTGATTTGTTCCAGTCGCCGGTATTGTCGGCGCTGGCCCAAACGTTGGGACGGCATCGCACGGTGATGGCGCCGGCTAATGTGATTACACCCGCGACGACGACGCTCACCCCAGAGATGTTGCCGCTGATCGATCTGACTCAGCCTGAGATTGACAGCATCATTGAACAGGTACCGGGCGGAATAGCTAATCTTCAGGATATTTATGCCCTGTCACCGTTGCAGGACGGTATTTTGTTTCACCACTTACTGGCAAACGAAGGTGATCCCTATTTGTTAGTCAGCCAGATGGCTTTTGCTGACCGGCCTCTGCTGGACCGTTATTTGGCGGCGGTACAACAGATGGTTGATCGGCACGATATTCTGCGTACGGCTTTTATCTGGCAAGGATTATCAGTGCCGGCGCAGGTGGTCTGGCGTCAGGTACCGTTATCGGTCACTGAATTGACGTTGGACCCGGCTGATGGGCCGGTGGGTGATCAACTGGTTCAACGTTTTGATCCCCGTCATTATCGTATTGATTTGGGTCAGGCGCCGCTGCTGCGTTTTGTCGTGGCGCAGGAGACTGATGGGCGCTGGTTTTTACTGGAATTGTTGCATCATCTGATTGGCGACCATACCACGCTGGACGTGATGAATCGCGAAGTACTGGCGTATCTTACCGGTCAGGAGGACAGCCTGCCGGCGCCGGCGCCGTTCCGCAATCTGGTGGCGCAGGCCCGGTTGGGTATCAGTCAGGAGGAACATACCCGCTTCTTTACCAACATGCTGGCGGCGGTGGATGAACCCACGCTGCCGTTTGGGCTGGCGGATGTGCATCATGATGGATCGCAGGAAACAACATCCTACCGGATGCTGACTGCTGGGTTGAATGACCGTCTTCGCTATCAGGCCCGGCATTTGGGCGTCAGTCTGGCGGCGCTGTGCCATCTGGCTTGGGCGCAGGTGTTATCACATACCAGTGGTCAGGAGAAAGTGGTGTTCGGCACCGTGTTGTTTGGGCGCATGGCGGCGGGAGAAGGGGCTGATAATGGGATGGGGCTGTTTATTAATACTCTGCCGTTACGCCTGGATATCGATGATACCCCGGTACGGGACAGCGTGCGGGCGGCTCATTTACGGCTGGCCGGGTTGCTGGCCCATGAGCATGCGTCACTGGCGCTAGCCCAGCGGTGCAGTGGGGTTGCCAGCGGTACGCCTCTCTTTAGCGCTCTGTTGAACTACCGGCATAATGATCAACAGGATCCACTGGATGAAACGATGGACGGCATTGAATTCCTGGGCGGGCAGGAGAGCACTAACTATCCCTTTGGGTTGTCGGTGGAGGACGGGGGTTCCACTTTGGGGCTGACGGCTAGTGCAGTGCAGCCGTTTGATCCGGACAGGATATGCGGCTATATGCAGCAGGCGTTGGAGAGTCTGGCGGCTGCCCTTGAGCAGGCGCCGGAAACACCGGTACGAGCACTGAGCATCCTGCCGGAAACGGAACGCACGCTGTTGCTAGAAATCTGGAATGAGACAGAAACTCCGTATCCTGAGGCGTTATGTATTCATCAGCTGTTTGAGCAACAGGCAGAGCAAACCCCACAGGCGACGGCATTGGTGTATCAGGAGCAGACGCTCAGTTATGCCGAATTAAATGCCTGCGCCAACCGTTTAGCCCATCAATTAATTACGTTGGGTGTCACTCCCGACCAGCTGGTGGCGATTTGTGTGGCACGTTCCCCAGCGATGGTGGTGGGATTGCTGGCGGTGCTGAAAGCTGGCGGGGCTTATGTGCCGCTGGATTCAACCTACCCGGAGGAACGTCTGGCGTATATCCTGAGTGATACCGCCCCGGCAGTGGTGCTGGCTGATACGGCTGGACGGGCTGCGTTGGGCGAAGAGGTGCTGGCAGGGTTGACGGTACTTGACCCGAATACGCTGCCAGACTTGCCGGACAGCAACCCGCAGGTCCCGGCGTTGACGCCACAGCATCTGGCGTATGTGATTTACACCTCCGGCTCAACCGGGCAGCCGAAAGGGGTAATGGTAGAGCATCAGGCGATTTATCAACGGTATCTGGGTTTTAATGAGACCTATGCTGTCACGGCGCAAGACCGGGTGCTGCAATTTGCTTCTTTTTCTTTTGATGTTTCAATGGAAGAACTTTTCGCGTCATTATGTAATGGTGCGACGCTGATTATCCGTGATGATAGCTGGCTGGCTTCGATGCAGGAATTTATCACCTTAATTCGACAAAACCGTATTACGGTGATATCTCTGCCGACTTTATTCTGGTCTGAATTGGTGGCCCGAGACAAAGCATCACCGCTGCCGGATTGTCTCAAGTTAATCATTATTGGGGGTGAAGCGGTACAGAAGAGAGCTATTCAGGTGTGGTTTATACAGGAAACTTATCGCCCACGGTTATTAAATACGTATGGCCCAACGGAAAATACTGTGACTGCAACCTGTAAGGCGGTGTTATCCCCTGAGGATGATAGCTCTATTGGCCGGCCGGTTAAAAATACCTGCATCTACCTGTTGGACAAATACGGTCAACCGGTGCCATTAGGCTGCATTGGCGAAATGTATATTGGCGGCGTCGGGGTGGCGCGGGGTTATCTGAATCGGCCGGAATTAAGTGCAGAACGTTTTATACCGGATCCCTTTAGTCCGGTAGCGGGTGCGCGGATGTACCGGACTGGGGATCTGGCCCGTTATCTGCCGGACGGTGATCTGGAATTCCTGGGCCGTAACGACCAGCAGGTTAAAATCCGCGGCTTCCGGGTTGAACTGGGGGAAATTGAAACTCGGTTACTGGAATACCCGGCGGTACAAGAGGCGGCGGTACTGATGCGGAAGGATGGGCAGGACAAACGTCTGGTGGCTTATGTGGCGGCGGAAGCGAATGACGGGTTAGTTGCCTGTTTGCGTGAGCATCTGAGTGCGATTTTACCTGACTATATGATACCCGCGGCCTTTGTACGCCTGGATACCTTCCCACAGACTCCGAATGGTAAGCTGGATCGCCGGGCATTACCGGCGCCTGGCGAGGAAGCCTTTGCCCGTCAGATCTATGAAGCGCCGCAAGGGGAAGCTGAAATTGCGCTGGCGGCGATTTGGTGTGAAGTCCTGGGGATTGAACAGATCAGCCGGCATGATAACTTTTTTGCGTTGGGCGGTCATTCGCTGTTGGCGGTACGGATGATGAACCGGATAGCGGCGCTGGGTGTCGAACTGCCATTAAGCGTATTGTTTGAAATGTCCACTTTAATGGCCTTTGCTGAGGCAATACGTGTCCGGTTTGATGAACAGCGCAAGATATTACCCACCATTCTGCCGATATCCCGTGAAGGGGCTTTGCCGTTGTCATTCGCTCAACAGCGTTTGTGGTTCCTTGCCCAGTTTGAGGGCGTCAGTGATATTTATCATATCTCGATGGCGCTGCGCTTGTGTGGTCAGCTGGATATCGTGGCCTGGCAGCAGGCGCTCGACACGTTGTTTGCCCGTCATGAAGCGTTACGTTCCGTCTTCGTCTCCGTTGACGGTCAACCACAAGTACAACTGTTGGCTGCGGATCGTGGGGTACCGTTGTCTCAGTATGACCTGCGTGGGGTACCGGATACCGAAACGGTGCTTGAACATCTGAGCATCGGGGAAGCCAGTACATCATTTGATCTCAGTCATGGTCCGCTTATTCGCGCCTCTCTTATCCGGCTCACAGATGACGAATACCAATTCTTGCTTACCCAGCATCACATTGTGTCAGACGGCTGGTCTGTAGGTGTGCTGATCAGTGAATTGAGTACGCTCTATACGGCTTTTTTGGCCGGGCAACGTGATCCCTTGCCACCGCTGGCGATTCAATATCCTGATTACGCCGCTTGGCAGCGTCAGTGGCTGTCGGCTGAACGGATCCAGACGCAATCGGACTATTGGCGTACCTTGCTGGCTGACTCCCCCGTATTGCTGGATTTGCCAACCGATCGGCCTCGTCCGCCTCAGCAGTCGTTTGCCGGGGGGGTTATGTTCATTGATCTGGATGCGGAATTAACGGCATCTCTTAAGCACCTGAGCGAACAGCAGGGTGTGACATTATTCATGACCCTGTTGTCAGCTTGGGCGATGGTCCTGTCGCGCCTGTCAGGTCAGGACGATCTGGTTATCGGCACACCGAGTGCGGGCCGTAGTCACCAGGAAGTGGAACCCCTGATTGGTTTCTTTGTCAATACGCTGGCGTTACGGATTGATTTATCGGATGCGCCGAATGTCATTGAATTGTTGGCACGTGTGCGGCAAACCGCATTGGCGGCACAGGCGCATCAGGACCTGCCGTTTGAACAAGTGGTGGAAATCGTGCAGCCGCCACGCCGACTGGCGCATACCCCGTTGTTCCAGGTGATGTTTGCCTGGCAAAACAATGAGAGCCCGGAATGGGAACTGCCAGAGTTGGCTGTTTCGCTTATTGATTCTGTTCTTGAAACAGACACAGTTAAGTTTGATCTAGAATTGGAACTGTCTGAAGAGAATGGCAGGATTGTGGGATCTCTGGGTTATGCTACGGCTCTGTTTGATCAACCTACAATCGAGCGCTATGTGGGGTATTTGCACTCGGTGCTGCAAGCGATGGTAGTTGATCCTCAACAGCCCGTTGGGAAAATCGATATTTTGACACCAGCAGAACGCAGGTTGTTGCTGGAAAACTGGAATGAGACGGAAGCCGCCTATCCTGATCCGTTGTGCATTCATCAGTTGTTTGAACAGCAGGTACAAAGGACTCCGAATGCAACCGCACTTGTGTGTGGGGCTGAGACACTGAGCTATGTTGAACTGAACAGGCGGGCTAACCGGTTGGCCCATGAGCTTATTGCACAGGGGGTGATACCGGAGCAACGTGTTGCGCTTTGTGTCTCTCGTTCTGCGTCGATGATGATAGGGTTGTTGGCTATATTGAAGGCCGGAGGTGCTTACATCCCGCTGGATCCTGCTTATTCGAGTGACCGTTTGAGGGGGATTTTAAGTAATGCCGCTCCGGTCATGGTAGTGGCGGATGCGATGGGGCGTACGGCTTTGGGTCAGGATGTACTGAAGGGGCTGAAAGTATTAGAACCGGATACGGATTGGGCACAACCGGACAGCAACCCTCAGGGATTATCACTGCATTCAAGACAGCTGGCCTATGTGATTTATACTTCAGGTACCACCGGTGTGCCCAAAGGGGTGATGGTGGAACATCGTGGCGTAATAAATTTGGCAATCGACCATATTGATCGCTTGGGTGTTAAACCGGATAGCCGGGTTTTGCAATTTGCCTCCATTAGCTTTGACGCCAGCGTTGCGGACATTGTGATGGCCTATGGCGCGGGCGCCGCCCTCCATATTCTGTCAGACGATGTCCGCTATGACAGGAATGCCCTGTGGCATTATCTGGATGAACAGCGTATTACTCATCTGACTTTGCCGCCTGCCGTCCTTCAGAATGCTCGCGAGCTGCCTCCGTTACAAACGCCTTTAACCTTGATATTTGCAGGGGAGGCGCTGGGTTCTGCATTATTGCAATCGTTAGCCGGCAGGTATAACACCTTTAATATTTATGGCCCAACCGAAGCCACCGTTGCGGTCATGGCATGGCATTGTCCACCCGATTATCAGGGGGAGGAGATCCCTATTGGCCGTCCAATAAACAATACACGTATCTACCTGCTTGATGCGCGGGGTCAGCCAGTGCCGCAGGGCGCGGTAGGTGAACTCTATATCGGGGGGGCGGGTGTCGCCCGGGGTTATCTGAACAGGCCGGATCTGACCGCAGAGCGTTTCCTGGCTGACCCATTCTCAGCGATCCCGGATGCTCGCATGTATCGGACAGGTGACCTTGCCCGTTATTTGTCGGATGGTAACCTGATTTATGTGGGGCGCAATGATCAGCAGGTGAAAATCCGAGGATTCCGTATCGAACCTGGAGAGATAGAAGCGCGGCTGATGGAATACCCTGCCGTTCGGGAGTCATTGGTGGTCACGGATGGTAAAGGGGAGGATAAGCGTCTGATCGCTTATGTGGTCGCGGATGATGAGGAAAGACTGGCTCAACATTTGCGTTCGCATTTGTCAGCCCGATTACCTGAATATATGATACCGTCGGCGTTTGTCCGGCTGGGCGCTTTCCCGCTGACCCGGAATGGCAAGTTGGATCTCCGGGCATTACCCGCACCGGACGAAAAAGCGTTTGCCCGTCAGGTTTACGCTGCACCACGAGGAGAAACAGAAACTGCATTGGCGGACATCTGGCGTGAATTGCTGGGGATTGAACAGGTCAGCCGGCATGACAACTTCTTCGCTCTGGGCGGCCATTCACTGCTTGCCATTCGAATGGTCAATCTTATCGCTGGTCAGGGTTTGATTTGTACCTTGAACGCCTTGTTCCAATTCCCTGTGTTGTCTGAACTGGCAGCAAAAATCACCTCAGATTTGCTGTCTCAGCCGCAGACCAGCGCCATACCGGTGCGACAGGGCGGAACGGAGCTGCCATTGTTCTTTGTGCCTAGTGGAATGGAAGATTATTCCTATGTTTACGGGCTGGCTCAACATATCCGGTCAGACTATCCGGTTTATACGCTGCCCTGGCCGTCCATCAGTGAAGAACCGATGGCGACAATGGAAGAGCATGCGGCCAGAATGATCAGCTTGATGAAAGCAGCTCAACCGGTAGGCCCGTATCGGATAGCGGGTTACTCTTCCGGCGGCATATTGGCTTATGCCATTGCCCAGTGGCTTTTACATGCCGGGGAGGAGGTTAACTTCCTGGGATTGATTGATACGCCGGCTCCTCATGATGTCAGTGAAGAGCCTGTGCAACTCAACCACCTATTCTTTGCTGTGTTAGTAAAACAGTTTGGGGAGGAACACACAGAAGAGATTGCGGCATTGTACCGGCGAATTGATGAGCTGAATTTGGTGCAGTTTATTGAAGCAGCACAGGAATTGGCGTTATATCCCGCCAGTCTTCGCCCTGATTTAGTTGCCAAACGTTGGGAGCAGGGAGAGCATTATATACAAATAGTCGAAGAGTATGAGCCGCAGGCATTAGCGGTAACGCTGCATCAGTTTTATGCGATGGAACCTTGCCCGCCTAATCCTTTTGTTACGGATGAAGAACCGAAATCTTTAACTATGGATCCATCGTTAGGCTGGGCACAGATAATGCCTGACTCTTTACTTCAGTTGATTGCTGTTCCAGGTAACCATGCGAGTTTGATGGAGAATAAGGAACATAGAATCGCTTTAGCTCAGGCGCTGAATAGGGCGTTGGCAATGCATTGTGATGGGGAGGCGGTGTAATACTGACATATTAATCAATATAGAATAATTTGATGTTGATGTGATGATCCGGTATATATTTTTATACCGGATTATTTTTATATTAAAAAAATAATAAAATGGATAATTTTATTAACAATTTTTTTAATTTCATTTATCCATTGCTGTTATTTTATATTATGTGATCTAAGTCTGGTTTTATTATTAATTCTATTCTGTTTCTTTGATTTTCTGGGTATTTTAATCCTGTGCTTGGCTGTATAATCATTGTTGAAAATGTTTGTGTTGATAAATAATATCTGAAGTTTTGATAATGTATTTTCTAGTGGTGATATAGGCTGATTTAATCAGTTTTTATTTCATTTTCTCTCTTTGGTCTATATTGCTTTTATTTTAAATGAATTGTTGTAATGGGAATAAAAGAACGGTAAGGGACAGTCTCAATGTATGTATTAATCGGTATCTTTAAACTGTATTCCTGCTTGCGCTACGGTGCAGCCCAATATCGCAGGATGTTCGTAAAATCACATCAAAGAACGATCCTTCTGGAATTTTTGTCTTTTTAATCAATATCATAGTAAATTAATAATTATTCCTGTCACATTATTTTATTGCGGAATAATATGTGGTGTAGTTAATTGTAAATTTTAATTATTTCTTGGTGTTATTGGATGAAATAACATTGCTATTTGCAATGCGACTTGGTTTTTATAAAACAACATGTAATGAGGTGAGTTGGTGCCGGTCTGTTTTTCGTGTTCACGTTGTTGGTGATTCTTTTATTGTTAAATTTAAATGAGATTGTTTTTGATCTGAAATTATATTTTTGCTTAATATGATAATGAATTCATTGGATGGGTTAATATTTAATTATTTAATTTGATGCCAGTCAATGAAAATTGTAGAAAATTAGTCAAATTTATCTAAAAAACAGGAGCGAAAATGGAATGGCTTATTCCGGATCATAGAGTGAGTGATTTATTCCATTATCAGGGTAATTAGCATCGTAGCGTTGTTAATGATATGGCTATTAACCGGGTTATAGCATCCAGTATCTGATTATCTTGAATTGATGCCGGATGTGCCTGTTTTTATTTCCTGAAGGTAAGAAGAAAATATTGGTGATGGCTGTCAGGAATGACAGTTTTCAAATTCTTAACAGATTCGTTGAGGTCGTAAATGAAAGATAGCATTGCTGAAGTAGGAAGTGCTCTTAGCGCTGAATTCCTCTCTCAGACATCAGAATACATAGCCAACACAAATGACACCTCACCACAGACTCAAAATACACATCATATCCCGCAGGCGCTCATACCCAGTGAATCATTTTGGTATGAACGCCTTGCTGCTTTGCAACCGCTCCAGTTACCTTCCGAGACCGCCACAGAGCAAGCGGAGCCCAAATGGGCCATGAGTCTTTGGCAGTCCCCGTTGCCGAAAAACGGAGAAGAGGGGCCATTGCGGACATTATTGCAGGCATTCGCTATCTATCTTGCGCGCTTGACCCAGCAGACTGAATTCCAAATTGGTTGGAGCGTGAAGGCAAACGATAACCTGGCAGATCTGGCGCCTGTGGTGCCGATGACCATTGAGGTAGCGCTTGATAAGCCGTGGAGAGCGGTAGCTGATTGGATTGATAACGAACTTGTCCAGTTGATGCGGCACCAGACATTTAGTCGCGATCTCCTGATCCGTTTTCCTGCATTGCAGGCTATTCCGGCGTTGGCGACCCGCTGGCCGTGGCAGATCGCCGTCTCGGTGAGACAGGATGACAGACTGTATAATCAGGAAGCGTCCGGCGAATTATTGACTCTTCAGGTGAATGAGCAGGGCGGTTTTCGCTGGATATACGATACAAACCGTTTGAACGCGGAAGTGGTTCAACGGATGAGTGAACATTTACAGATGCTGGCATTGTCGAAAAGGAACGGTGATGGCATCCCCGTCGGGCAACTGAATTTGTTGTCCGAGACTGAACGCAGGTTGTTGCTGGAAACCTGGAATGCCACGGAAACCCCGTATCCTGACCCGTTATGTATTCATCAGTTATTTGAGCAACAGGCAGCGCAATCCCCGGGCGCTATTGCGCTGGTGTATCAAGAGCAGATGCTCAGTTATGCGGAATTAAATGCCAGCGCCAACCGCCTGGCCCATCAATTGATGGCGCTGGGCGTTACTCCCGACCAGCGGGTGGCGATTTGCGTGGCCCGTTCACCGGCGATGGCGGTGGCGCTGTTAGCCGTGCTGAAAGCCGGCGGTGCTTATGTGCCGCTGGACTCAACCTATCCGAGGGAACGTCTGGCGTATATCCTGAATGATACAGCGCCGTCGGTTGTATTGGCTGATGTGGCCGGTCGGGCAGTGCTGGGCGAGGAAGTGCTGACCGGGTTGACAGTACTGGACCCAAATACGCGGCCAGACCAGCCGGACAACAATCCGCAGGTCCCGGCGTTGACGCCTCAGCATCTGGCTTATGTGATTTACACCTCCGGCTCAACCGGGCAGCCGAAAGGGGTAATGGTAGAGCATCAGGCGATATATCAACGGTATCTGGGTTTTAATGAGACTTATGCTGTCACCGCGCAAGACCGGGTACTGCAATTTGCCGCGTTTGCCTTTGATGTTTCCGTGGAAGATTTCTTCTCGTCGTTATGCAACGGGGCTACGCTGGTTATTCGCGATGACAGTTGGTTGGCGTCAGTGGCGGAATTTATTGCCTTAGCCCGGCAATATCGTATTACGGTAATGTCACTGCCGACTTTATTCTGGTCTGAACTGGCGGCCAGAGACAACGGATTACCGCTGCCGGATTGCCTCCGGCTGATCATCATTGGCGGTGAAGCGGTGAAAAAGCACGCCGTTCAGGACTGGTTTACCCATGAAACCCATCGACCCCGGTTGTTGAACGGTTATGGTCCGACTGAAAATGTCGTGACGGTAACTTATAAGGATGTGTTATCCCCGGAAGATGCCCGTTCTATCGGCCGGCCGGCGAAAAATGCCCGCATCTACCTGCTGGATAAATATGGTCAACCGGTCCCCGCAGGCTGTGTTGGCGAAATGTATATTGGCGGCGTTGGAGTGGCGCGTGGTTATCTGAACCGGCCGGAACTGAGTGCAGAACGTTTTATACTGGATCCTTTTAGCCCTGAACCCGGTGCGCGGATGTATCGCTCCGGGGATTTGGCCCGCTACCTGCCGGATGGTGACTTGGAGTTCATTGGCCGTAACGACCAGCAGGTTAAAATTCGCGGTTTCCGGGTTGAACTGGGGGAAATTGAAACCCGGTTGGTGGAACATCCAGCGGTGCAAGAGGCTGCGGTGCTGGCGCTGGATGATGGACAGAGCAAACGATTGGTCGCTTATGTGGCAGCGCAAGCGCAGGAGGGATTGGCAGCCCGTTTACGTGAATACCTGAGCGCTGTTTTACCCGATTATATGGTCCCGGCGGCCTTTGTGCGTCTGGAGACCTTCCCACAAACCCTAAATGGTAAGCTGGATCGCCGGGCATTACCGGCGCCGGGCGAGGATGATTTTGTCCGTCAGATTTATGAAGCCCCGCTAGGGGAAGCAGAGATCACCCTGGCTGCTCTCTGGCGTGAGTTATTGGGCATTGAGCAGATAAGCCGGCATGACAGCTTCTTTGCCTTGGGCGGCCATTCACTGCTTGGCGTACAGATGATTGAACGTCTGCGTCATCAGGGATTGACACTGACGGCGCGTGATCTGTTCCAGTCGCCGGTGTTGTCAGACCTGGCGCAAACATTGGGGTGCAGCCGGGCGGTAATGGTACCGCCTAATGTGATTACGCCGGCCGTCACGGCGTTAACACCAGCGATGTTGCCGCTGATTGATCTGACCCAGGCTGAGATTGATCATCTTGTCGGGCAGGTGCCGGGCGGAATCGATAATATTCAGGATATCTATGCCTTGTCACCGTTGCAGGATGGCATTTTGTTTCATCATTTGCTGGAAAGCGAAGGCGACCCGTATCTGGTGCTCTATCCGGTAGCCTTTGCAAACCGCGCTTTGCTGGACCGTTATCTGGCGGCGATGCAGCAGGTGGTTGATCGCCATGACATCCTACGCACTTCTTTTCTTTGGGAAGGATTGTCTGGGCCAGCGCAGGTAGTCTGGCGTCAGGCGACTTTACCGGTGACTGAACTGACGCTGAACCCAGCTGACGGCTCTGTTATTGACCAATTAACCCGGCGTTTTGATCCGGGTCAGTATCGTCTTGACCTTAGTCAGGCCCCGCTATTGCATTTTGTCATTGCGCAGGAAACTGACGGTCGCTGGTTTTTATTGGAATTGCAGCATCACTTGATCGGCGACCATGAAACGATGGAAGTGATGAAACACGAAGTTCAAGCCTATTTTTCCGGGCAAGAGGAGAGCCTGCCTGACCCGGCGCCGTTCCGCAATCTGGTAGCGCAGGCCAGGTTGGGAATGAATCAGGCCGAGCATACCCGTTTCTTTACCGACATGTTAGCGGAGGTAGATGAGCCGACGTTGCCATTCGGGCTGGTGAATGTGCATCATGATGGATCTCAGGAGATGGAATCTTACCGGATGCTGACGGCCGGGTTGAATGACCGCCTGCGTTATCAGGCCCGGCGTTTGGGCGTCAGTCTGGCGGCGTTGTGTCATCTGGCTTGGGCACAGGTATTGTCGCGTACCAGCGGGCAGGAGAAAGTCGTGTTCGGCACCGTGCTGTTTGGGCGCATGGCGGCGGGAGAAGGGGCTGACAGCGGCATGGGGTTGTTTATCAATACTTTGCCGGTGCGGTTGGATATCGATGATACCCCGGTACGGGACAGTGTGCGGGCGGTACATCTGCGGCTGGCCGGGTTGTTGGCGCATGAGCATGCCTCGCTGGCGCAGGCTCAGCAGTGCAGCGGGGTTGCCAGCGGTACGCCGCTCTTTAGCGCCTTGTTGAACTACCGGCATAATGAACAGCCGGATCCGCTGGATGAAACGATGGCCGGGATTGAATTCCTGGGCGAACAGGAGCGAACCAACTACCCGTTTGTGCTGTCGGTAGAGGATGGGGGCGCCACGTTGGGGCTGACCGCTAATGTGGCGCAGCCGTTTGATCCGGACAGGATATGCGATTATATGCAGCAGGCGTTGGAAAGTCTGGTGGAAGCTTTGGAGCAGGCCCCAGAGACCCCGGTACGGACGCTGAATATCTTGCCGGAAACGGAACGCACGCTGTTGCTGAAAACCTGGAATACCACAGAAACCCCGTACCCTGATCCGTTATGTATTCATCAACTGTTTGAGCAACAGGCGGCGCAAAATCCTCATGCCGCAGCACTGGTGTATCGGGAACAGACGCTTAGTTATGCTGAATTAAATGCTGGCGCCAATCGCCTGGCCCATCAACTGATTGCGCTGGGTGTCACACCCGACCAGCGGGTGGCAATTTGTGTGGCGCGTTCCCCGGCGATGGTGGTGGCATTATTAGCTGTACTGAAAGCCGGCGGTGCTTATGTGCCGCTGGACTCAACCTATCCGCAGGAACGTCTGGCGTATATCCTGAATGATACAGCGCCGTCAGTAGTATTGGCTGATGTGGCCGGTCGGGCGGTGTTGGGCGAGGATGCGCTGACCGGGTTGACGGTACTGGACCCGAATACGCGGCCAGACCAGCCGGACAACAACCCGCAGGTACCGACGTTGACGCCTCAGCATCTGGCGTATGTCATCTATACCTCCGGCTCAACCGGGCAGCCGAAAGGGGTAATGGTAGAACATCAGGCGATTTATCAACGTTATCTGGGCTTTAATGACACCTATGCTGTCACCGCGCAAGACCGGGTGTTGCAATTTGCCGCGTTTGCTTTTGATGTTTCCGTGGAAGATTTCTTCTCATCACTGTGTAACGGGGCTACGTTGGTGATGCGGGATGACAGTTGGTTGGCGTCTGTGGCGGAATTTATTGCTTTAACCCGGCAATATCGTATTACGGTGATGTCACTGCCGACCTTATTCTGGTCTGAACTGGCGGCCGGAGACAACGGATTACCGCTGCCGGATTGTCTCCGGTTGATCATCATTGGCGGTGAAGCGGTGAAAAAGCACGCCGTTCAGGACTGGTTTACCCATGAAACCCATCGACCCCGGTTGTTGAACGGTTATGGTCCGACTGAAAATGTTGTGACGGTAACTTATAAGGATGTGTTATCCCCGGAAGATGCCCGTTCTATCGGCCGGCCTGCGAAAAATGCCCGCATCTACCTGCTGGATAAATATGGTCAACCGGTCCCCGCAGGTTGTGTTGGCGAAATGTATATTGGCGGCGTTGGGGTAGCGCGCGGTTATCTTAACCGGCCGGCACTTAGCGCAGAACGTTTTATGCCGGATCCTTTTAGCCCGGTAGCCGGTGCGCGGATGTATCGCTCTGGGGATTTGGCCCGCTACCTGCCGGACGGTGACTTGGAGTTCATTGGCCGTAACGACCAGCAGGTGAAAATCCGTGGCTTCCGTATTGAGCTGGAGGAAATCGAAACCCGGCTGGTGGAATATCCGGCGGTGCAGGAAGCTGTGGTGTTGGCGCTGGATGAAGGTCGGGATAGACGGCTGGTCGCCTATGTGGTGTCGGAGGAGGAGGGATTAGCTGCTCGTTTGCGCGCACACCTGAGTGCTGTTTTACCCGATTATATGGTCCCGGCGGCTTTTGTGCGTCTGGAGTCCTTCCCGCAGACTCCAAATGGCAAGCTGGATCGCCGGGCATTACCGGTGCCGGGAGGGGAGGCATTTGCCCGTCAAATTTATGAAGCTCCGCAGGGAGAAACTGAGATTGCCCTGGCGGCTATTTGGTGTGAGTTATTGGGCATTGATCAAGTTAGCCGGCATGACAGTTTCTTTGCCTTGGGCGGCCATTCATTGCTCGCGGTGCGGATGATTGAACGCCTGCGTCATCAGGGATTGACACTGGCGGCGCGTGATCTGTTCCAGTCGCCGGTATTGTCGGCACTGGCGCAAACATTGGGACAGCATCAGGCTGTGAGGGTGCCGGCCAATGTGATTACGCCGGCCGCCACGGCGTTAACACCGGCGATGTTGCCGCTGATTGATCTGACTCAACCGGAGATTGACCGTATCGTGGAACAGGTGCCGGGCGGGATGGCGAATATTCAGGATATTTATGCGCTATCGCCGTTACAGGACGGTATTTTATTCCACCACTTACTGGCAAATGAAGGTGATCCCTATTTGTTAGCCGGCCAGATGGTTTTTGCTGACCGGACTCTGCTGGATCGTTATCTGGCAGCGGTGCAACAGGTGGTTGATCGCCATGATATTTTGCGTACCGCGTTTATTTGGGAAGGCTTGTCTGTACCGGCTCAGGTGGTTTGGCGCCGGGCTCCGTTGTCAGTCGCTGAATTGACGCTGGACCCGGTTGATGGGCCGGTTGGTGATCAACTGGCGCAACGTTTTAATCCCCGTCATTATCGTATTGATTTGGGCCAGGCCCCTCTGCTGCGTTTTGTCGTGGCACAGGAGACTGATGGCCGCTGGTTTTTACTGGAGTTGCAACATCACTTGCTTGGCGACTATACCACAATGAAAGTGATGAACCGTGAAGTGCAGGCGTATTTTTTCAGACAGGAAGACTGTCTGCCTGACCCGGCGCCGTTCCGCAATCTGGTGGCGGAGGCCCGGCTGGGGGTGAGTGAGTCAGCGCATCGCCGTTTCTTTACCGACATGTTAGCGGAGGTGGATGAACCCACGTTGCCATTCGGGCTGACGGAGGTGCATCTTGATGGATCTCAGGAGATGGAATCCCACCGGATGCTGACGACTGGGTTGAATGAGCGTCTTCGCCATCAGGCTCGGCGTTTGGGCGTCAGTCTGGCGGCGCTGTGTCATCTGGCCTGGGCACAAGTATTGTCTCGAACCAGCGGGCAGGAGAAAGTGGTGTTCGGCACGGTGCTATTTGGGCGCATGGCGGCAGGTGAAGGCGCCGGCAATGGCATGGGATTGTTTATCAATACCCTGCCGCTGCGGCTGGATATCGATGATACTCCGGTACGGGACAGTGTGCGGGCGGTACATTTGCGGCTGGCTGGATTGCTGGCCCATGAGCATGCCTCGCTGGCGTTGGCCCAGCGGTGCAGTGGGGTTGCCAGCGGTACGCCTCTCTTTAGCGCTTTGTTGAACTACCGACATAATGATCAGCCGGTGACGCCGGATAAAACGATGGAGGGTATCGAATTCCTGAGTGAACAGGAGCGCACTAATTACCCCTTTGGGTTGTCGGTGGAGGATGGAGGCGCCACGCTGGAGCTGATCGCTCATGTGGTGCAGCCGTTTGATCCGGGCAGGATATGCGGATACATGCAACAGGCGCTGGAGAGTTTGGCGGAGGCGCTGGAACAGGCCCCGGAGACACCGGTACGGGCACTGAACATTCTGCCTGAAACGGAGTGTACGTTGTTGTTAAGGACCTGGAATGCGACGGAAACTGCGTATCCTGACCAGTTATGTATTCATCAATTGTTTGAACAGCAAGCAGAAGAAAACCCGGACGCTACGGCTCTGGTGTATGAAGACCAGACTGTCAGCTATGCGGAATTGAATGCCCGGGTTAACCGACTGGCGCATCAACTGATTGCGCTGGGTGTCGTACCGGATCAGCGGGTAGCGATTTGTGTGCCTCGCTCACCCGCGATGATAGTGGGACTGTTGGCGGTTTTGAAAGCCGGGGGCGCTTATGTGCCGCTAGACCCTGCTTATTCTGGCGAGCGTCTGGCGCATATTTTGATTGATGCCGCGCCGGCTATTGTGTTGGCGGATAGTATCGGACGGGAGGCATTGGGTGAGGAGGCGCTTTCGGGGTTGACCGTACTCGATCCGAATATCCTGCCAGAACGACCGGACAGTAACCCGCAGATATCGGCATTAACTTCACAGCATTTGGCGTATGTGATTTATACCTCTGGCTCGACCGGTATACCAAAAGGGGTGATGGTGGAGCATCGTAGTGTGGTCAATCTGGCTTTGGCGCAAATTACCCGGTTTGATGTGAGGGCAACCAGCCGGATATTGCAGTTTGCTTCCTTTAGTTTTGATGCCAGTGTCTCGGAAATGATGACTGCGCTGAGTGGTGGGGCCAGCCTGGTTATTCCTGCCGACACGGTTCGTCAGGATCCATTACGTCTTTGGCATTATCTGGAAGAATGTAGGGTGACGCATGCTTTCCTGCCCCCAGCTTTGCTTCGGGAAGGGGTTGATTTACCAGCGCTAACGATAAAACCGACATTGATATTGGCGGGTGAAGCACCTAGCACGGCGCTGCTTCAGGTGTTGTGTGGCCGGGTAAATCTGTTCAATGACTATGGCCCGACAGAAATCACAGTTTGCGCCACGACTTGGCGTTGTCAGTTAGACCATCTGGAGACAGGGGTTTCTATCGGGCGTCCGACGGCCAACACGCGGATCTATCTGCTGGATGATCATGGTCAACCAGCGCCATTAGGCTGCGTGGGTGAAATGTATATTGGCGGTGTCGGGGTGGCGCGCGGTTATCTGAACCAGCCTGAATTGACAGCTGAACATTTCCTGACTGATCCATTTAGTCATAAAACGGATGCGCGCATGTACCGCACCGGGGATTTAGCCCGTTACCTGCCGGACGGTAATCTGGAGTTTGTCGGTCGTAATGACCAACAGGTTAAAATCCGGGGATTCCGGATCGAGCCGGGAGAAATCGAAGCACGGCTAACAACGCACCCGGCGGTACGTGAAGCGCTGGTATTAGCGCTGAGTGACGGTCAGGACAAACGGCTGGTCGCCTATGTGACGGCGCCCGAGGATGAGGGACTGGTTAACAGCCTGCGTGCCCATCTGAGTGCCGTTTTGCCTGACTATATGGTACCGGCGGCTTTTGTTCGTTTGGATACCTTCCCGTTAACCCAAAATGGCAAGCTGGATCGCCGGGCATTACCGGCGCCAGGTGAAGGGGCGTTTGCCCGTCAGGTTTATGAAGCCCCTCAAGGGAAGAGAGAAACGGTGCTGGCGGCGGTCTGGTGTGAGTTGCTGGGCATTGAGCGGATCAGCCGGCATGACAGCTTCTTCGCGCTGGGTGGTCATTCATTACTCGCTGTGAGTATGATTGAACGATTACGGCGTATTGGTCTGGGTTTATCGGTACAAACATTATTCCAACATCCAGTACTCTGTGTTCTGGCGCAATCCCTGATGCAGCATGATGAAATCCAGGTGCCTGACAACGGTATTACACCGGATACGGTGGCGTTGACCCCGGATCTGTTACCGTTAATTGACCTGACTCAGTCGGAGATTGATTGCATCGTTGGTCTGGCTCCGGGTGGGATCGCTAATATTCAGGATATCTATGCGCTGTCGCCGTTGCAGGATGGTATTTTGTTCCACCATCTGCTGGAGAATGAATATGATCCGTATCTGTCAATTAGCCAGATGGCTTTTGCTGACCGGACTCTGTTGGATCATTATTTAGCGGCAGTGCAACGGGTGATTGATCGGCACGACATTTTACGAACCGCCTTTATCTGGCAAGGATTATCAGTGCCGGCGCAGGTAGTTTTGCGTCAGGCTCAATTATCCGTTACTGAATTGACACTGGATCCGGCCGACGGCCCGATCAGTGACCAGTTAACCGGGCATTTTAACCTACATCATTATCGTCTCGATTTGGGTCGGGCGCCTTTGCTGCACTTTGTGATTGCGCAGGAAGGCATAGAAGGGCGTTGGATCCTGCTTGAATATCAGCATCATCTGATCGGTGACCATACGACGCTGGAAGTGATGAACCGTGAAGTACAGGCGTATCTTACGGGGCAGGGGGACAGCCTGCCTGCGCCGGTACCGTTCCGCAATTTAGTGGCTCATGCCCGGTTAGGTATCAGTCAGGAAGCGCATACCCGTTTCTTTACTGAGATGTTAGCTGAGGTGGATGAACCGACGCTATCATTTGGATTGACGGAAGTACATAACAATGGTTCACGGGTGACGGAATCCTATCGGATGCTGACGTCTGAGTTGAATGACCGTTTACGTCGTCAGGCCCGGCGTTTGGGGGTCAGTTTAGCGTCGTTATGTCATTTGGCCTGGGCGCAAGTATTATCGCGCACCAGCGGTCAGGAAAAAGTGGTGTTCGGCACCGTGCTGTTTGGACGCATGGCGGCGGGTGAAGGTGCCGACAGTGGCATGGGGCTATTTATTAATACCCTGCCGTTGCGGTTGGATATGGATGAAACCCCGGTACGGGACAGCGTACAGGCCGCCCATACCCGGTTAGCGGGATTGCTGGTGCATGAACATGCCTCATTGGCGCAGGCTCAACGTTGCAGTGGGGTTGCCAGTGGGATACCGCTGTTCAATGCATTGCTGAACTACCGGCACAATTTGCCGCCGGTCGCTGCGGATGAACTTATCAGCGGCATTGAATTCCTGGGCGGACAGGAGCGGACCAGCTATCCATTTGCCTTGTCAGTGGAAGATTTTGGTAACGCTCTGGGCCTGACCGCGCAAATTGTCCAGCCGTTTGATCCGGAACGGATATGTGGGTATATGCAGCAGGCGTTGGAGAGTTTGGTCGAGGCACTGGAGCAGGCCCCGGAAACGCCGGTACGGCAGTTGGAAATTTTGCCGGCTGCGGAGCGTACACTGTTGCTGAAGACCTGGAATGCCACTGAAACTGTGTATCCTGACACGTTGTGTATCCATCAATTGTTTGAACAGCAGGTGGAGAAAACCCCGGATGCGGTGGCTCTGAAGTATAAAGAGCAAACGCTCAGTTATGCGGAACTGAATGCCCGCGCTAACCAACTGGCTCATCAACTGATGATGCAGGGGATCGCACCGGACCAGCGAGTGGTGATTTGCGTGTCACGTTCTCTGGCTATGGTGGTGGGGGTGTTGTCAATATTGAAAGCAGGTGGCGCTTATGTGCCATTGGATCCGGCTTATCCGGGTGAACGTCTGGTGCATATTTTGAATGATGCCGCGCCGGCTATTGTGCTGGCAGATAATATCGGACGGGAAGTCTTGGGTGAGGAGGCGCTTTCGGGGCTGACCGTATTCGACCCGAATATCCTGCCTGAGCAACCGGACAGTAACCCGCAGATAACGGCATTGACTTCACAGCATCTGGCGTATGTGATTTACACTTCCGGCTCGACCGGCACACCAAAAGGGGTGATGGTTGAACATCGTGGGTTGGTCAACTTGACTCTGGATAAAATTGCTCAGTTTGGCATTGGCGCTGATAGCCGGATATTGCAGTTTATCTCATTGGGATTTGATGTCAGTGTCCAGGACATTATGATGGCGTTGGCAGGTGGGGCGACTTTGGTTATCCCTGCTGATACAGTCCGTCAGGACCTAAACCGCTTCGGCTATTATCTGGAGGAACAGGCAATAACGCATGCCTGCTTGACCCCGGCTTTGCTCCAGGACGGTGCAGGTTTGCCGGTGATGACGATGAGACCAACGTTGATATTGGGGGGAGAGGCTCCCAGTACCGCGTTGCTTCAGGCTCTGAGTGACCGGGTAACGCTGTTCAATGATTACGGACCGACGGAAATCACGGTGTGTGCGACGAGTTGGCGTTGCCCGTCAGACTATTCCGGTGAGCTGGTTTCTATTGGCCGACCGACGGCCAACACACGGCTTTATTTGTTGGATGCTGATGGTCAGCCGGTGCCGTTAGGGGCTGTGGGGGAGCTGTATATTGGCGGGGTTGGCGTGGCGCGAGGTTATCTTAATCGCTCTGAATTAACCGCTGAATGTTTCCTAGCTGACCCGTTTAGTCCTGCATTGGATGCACGAATGTACCGCACCGGGGATTTAGCCCGTTACTTGCCGGATGGCAATCTGGTGTTTGTTGGCCGTAACGACCAACAGGTGAAGATTCGTGGTTTCCGGATTGAACCGGGGGAAATTGAGGCGCTCTTGGCAGCACACCCGGCGGTGCGTGAGGTGATGGTGCTGGCGCTGGGTGACGGGCAGGATAAGCGTTTGATCGCCTATGTAGCAGCGGAAGCGCAGGAGGGGCTGGTCAACAGTTTGCGTGCCCGCCTGAGCGCCATTTTACCTGACTATATGGCGCCGGCTGCCTTTGTCCGTTTGGATGCCTTCCCGTTAACCCCGAATGGCAAGCTGGATCGCCGGGCATTACCGGCGCCAGATGAGGAGGCGTTTGCCCGTCAGGTCTATGAAGCCCCGCAAGGGAAGAGAGAAACGATGCTGGCGGCGGTCTGGTGTGAGTTGCTGGGCATTGAACAGATCAGTCGGCATGACAGCTTCTTTGCGTTGGGCGGCCATTCACTGCTCGTTGTACGGATGATTGAACGATTGCGGCGTATCGGTCTGGGTGTATCGGTACAAACCCTGTTCCGGCATCCAACCCTTTGTGTTCTGGCTCAGTCTCTGGTTCAGCATGATGAAATCCAGGTGCCTGAAAACCGTATTACACCGGATACGGCGGCATTGACGCCGGACTTGTTGCCATTGATTGACCTGACCCAGCCTGAGATTGATCGAATCATCGGGCTGGTGCCCGGAGGGATCGCTAATATTCAGGATATCTACGCGTTGTCGCCGTTGCAGGATGGTATTTTGTTTCATCATCTGTTGGCAAATGAAGGTGACCCGTATCTGTCGATTAGCCAGATGGCTTTTACTGATCGGACGCTGTTGGATAATTATTTAGCGGCGGTTCAACGGATAATTGATCGGCACGACATTTTACGTACTGCCTTTATCTGGCAAGGATTGTCAGTGCCGGTTCAGGTGGTTTGGCGTCAGGCCCAATTGCCAGTTACTGAATTGACGCTGGATCCGGCTGATGGGCCGATAAGCGGCCAGTTAGCCGAGCGTTTTAATCCGCGTCATTATCGTCTCGATTTGGGCCGGGCGCCTTTGTTGCATTTTGTGATTGCGCAGGAAGGCGCAGAAGGTCGCTGGATCCTGCTGGAATATCAGCATCATTTGACTGGCGACCATACCACGCTGGAAGTGATGAACCGCGAAGTACAGGCGTATCTTACCGGTCAGGAAGACCGCCTGCCTGCGCCGGCGCCATTCCGCAATCTGGTGGCGCAGGCCCGGTTGGGTGTGAGTCAGGAAACGCATACTCGCTTCTTTACCGATATGCTGGCAGAGGTGGATGAGCCCACACTGCCGTTCGGTCTGACGGAGGTGCATCGTGATGGTTCACAGGTAGTGGAATTTCGCCGGATGTTGACGGGCGCGCTGAATGACCGTTTGCGGAGTCAGGCCCGGAGTTTGGGCGTCAGTCTGGCTTCATTGTGTCATCTGGCCTGGGCGCAGGTCCTGTCGCGTACCTGCGGTCAGGAAAAAGTAGTGTTCGGCACCGTGCTGTTTGGACGGATGCAGGCGGGAGACGGCGCTGATAGTGGCATGGGATTGTTTATCAATACGCTGCCGTTGCGGCTGGATATTGATGATACCCCGGTACGCGACAGTGTGCTGGCCGCCCATACCCGACTCGCCGGATTATTAGCACATGAGCACGCGTCACTGGCGCTGGCCCAGCGTTGCAGCGGTGTGCGGGGTGATATCTCACTCTTTAATAATCTGTTGAATTATCGGCATAATAGCCAACTGGAGACGTCGGATGAACTTATCAGCGGTACTGAATTTATTGGCGGACAAGAGCGGACCAACTATCCGTTAGCGTTATCGGTAGAGGATTTTGGTGAAGCATTGGGTTTGACGGCTCAAATTGTTCAACCGTTTGATCCGGACAGGATATGCGGGTACATGCAGCAGGCGCTGGAGAGTTTGGCGGAGGCGCTGGAACAGGCCCCGGAGACGCCGGTACGGGCACTGAACATCCTGCCTGAAACAGAGTGTACGTTGCTGTTAAAAACCTGGAACGCGACGGAAACCGCGTATCCTGAGCAGTTATGCATTCATCAGTTATTTGAACAGCAAGTGGAGGAAAACCCGGACGCTACAGCTCTGGTATATGAAGACCAGACTGTTAGCTATGCAGAATTGAATGCCCGGGCTAACCGGCTGGCGTATCAACTGATTGCACTGGGTGTCGTACCGGATCAGCGGGTGGCGATTTGCGTGTCTCGCTCACCCGCGATGATAGTGGGGTTGTTGGCAGTTTTGAAAGCCGGTGGCGCTTATGTGCCATTGGATCCGGCTTATCCGAGCGAGCGTCTGGCGTATATTTTGATTGATGCCGCGCCGGCTATTGTGCTGGCGGATGATGCTGGGCGTACAGCGTTGGGAGAGAAGGCTCTGGCAGAACGGGCTGTACTCGACCCGAATAGTCTGTTTGACCGGCCAGACAGTAATCCGCAGATATTTGAACTGACCGCCCGACATCTGGCGTATGTGATTTATACCTCTGGCTCGACCGGTATACCAAAAGGGGTGATGGTGGAGCATCGTAGTGTGGTCAATCTGGCTTTGGCGCAAATTACTCGGTTTGATGTGAGGGTAACCAGCCGGATATTGCAGTTTGCTTCCTTTAGTTTTGATGCCAGTGTCTCGGAAATGATGACCACGCTGAGTTGTGGGGCCAGCCTGGTTATTCCTGACGACACGGTTCGTCAGGATCCATTGCGTCTTTGGCATTACTTGGAAGAGCGGAGGGTGACGCATGCTTTCCTGACCCCAGCTTTGCTTCAGGATGGCGCTGATTTACCGGTGCTAACGATAAAACCGACATTGATACTGGCGGGTGAAGCACCTAGTACGGCGCTGCTTCAGGTGTTGTATGGCCGGGTAAATCTGTTCAATGACTATGGCCCGACAGAAATCACAGTTTGCGCTACAACTTGGCATTGCCTGTCAGATCATATGGAAACAGGGGTTTCTATCGGGCGTCCGACGGCCAACACGCGGATCTATCTGCTGGATGATCATGGTCAACCGGTACCATTAGGCTGCGTGGGTGAAATATATATTGGCGGCGTCGGGGTGGCGCGGGGTTATCTGAATCGCCCTGAATTGACAGCTGAACGTTTCCTGACTGATCCATTTAGTCATAAAGCGGATGAGCGGATGTACCGTACCGGGGATTTAGCTTGTTACCTGCCGGACGGTAATCTGGTATTTGTCGGCCGTAATGACCAACAGGTTAAAATCCGGGGATTCCGGATTGAGCCGGGGGAAATCGAGACACATTTAACTAAACACCTGGCGGTGAGTGAAGCGCGGGTATTGGCGTTGGGTGATGGTCAGGACAAACGGCTGGTTGCCTATGTGGCGGCGCCCGAGGATGAGGGGCTGGTTAATAGCTTGCGTGCCCACTTGAGCGCCATTTTGCCTGACTATATGGTGCCGGCAGCCTTTGTTCGTTTGGATACTTTCCCGTTAACCCCGAATGGCAAGCTGGATCGCCGGGCATTACCGGCGCCAGGTGAAGGGGCGTTTTCCCGTCAGGTCTATGAGGCCCCGCAAGGGGAAGCTGAAATTGCGCTGGCGGCGATTTGGTGTGAAGTCCTGGGGATAGAACAGATCAGCCGGCATGATAATTTCTTTGCGCTGGGTGGTCATTCGCTGTTGGCGGTGCGGATGATGAACAGGATAGCGGCGTTAGGTTTCGAACTGCCGCTGAGTACGTTGTTTGAAGCTCCGGTGTTAATTGCCTTTGCTGAGGCAATGCGTGCCCGGTTTGATGAACAGAGCAGGATTTTACCCGCCATTTTGCCGATATCCCGTGAGGGAGCGTTGCCGTTGTCATTTGCTCAACAGCGTCTGTGGCTTCTTGCCCAGTTTGAGGGGGGCAGTGATACCTATCATATCCCGATGGCGCTGCGCCTATGTGGTCAATTGGATATTGTTGCCTGGCAGCAGGCGCTCGACACGTTGTTTGCCCGTCATGAAGCGTTACGTTCCGTCTTCGTCTCTGTTGACGGTCAGCCACAAGTACAACTGTTGGCTGCGGACAGAGGATTACCGTTGTTTCAGTATGACCTGCGTGGAATAGCGGATGCCGAAACTATGCTTGAACATCTGAGCACTGAAGCCCGCACGTCATTTGATCTCAGTCGTGGCCCGCTTATCCGTGCTTCGCTTATCCGGCTCACGGATGAGGAATACCGGTTCCTGCTTATCCAGCATCACATTGTGTCAGACGGCTGGTCTGTAGGCGTGCTGATAAGTGAACTGAACACGCTTTATACAGCTTTTCTGACCGGGCAACCGGATCCATTGTCACCGTTGGCGATTCAATATCCTGATTACGCCGCCTGGCAGCGCCAGTGGCTATCGGCCGAACGGATCCGGGCCCAATCGGACTATTGGCGTACTATGCTGGCTGATGCACCCGTGTTGCTTGATTTACCAACTGATCGGCCACGTCCGACTCAGCAGTCGTTTGCGGGGCATGTTGTGTTCATCGATTTGGATGAGGAATTAACGGCATCTCTTAATCGTCTGAGCGAACAGCAGGGCGTCACGTTATTTATGACCTTGTTGTCAGCTTGGGCGACGGTTCTGTCACGTCTGTCAGGTCAGGAGGATGTCGTTATCGGCACCTCAAGTGCGGGCCGCAGTCGTCAGGAAGTGGAATCCCTGATCGGCTTCTTTGTGAATACGCTGGCCTTACGGATTGATTTATCGGGTGAGCCGAATGTGACGGAGTTGCTTACGCGTGTGCGGCAAACCGCACTGGCAGCACAGGCGCATCAGGACCTGCCGTTTGAACAGGTGGTGGAAATTGTACAACCGCCGCGCAGACTGGCGCATGCCCCGCTGTTTCAGGTGATGTTTGTTTGGCAGAACAATGAGAGCTCGGAATGGGGACTGCCCGGGTTGGCTGTCTCGCCTGTTGATCCCGTCCTTGACACAGTCAAGTTTGATCTGGAATTGGAACTGTCTGAGGAAAATGGCAGGATTGTGGGAGCGTTGAGTTATGCCACAGCCTTGTTTGATCAACAGACAATCGAGCGCTATGTGGGGTATTTGCACACGGTACTGCAAGCGATGGTGGATGACTCTCAACAGCGGATTGGGGAAATTGATATTCTGACGCTGGCGGAGCGCAGATTGTTGCTCGAAACCTGGAATGCCACGGAAACAGCCTATCCTGACCTGTTATGCATTCATCAGTTATTTGAACAACAGGCCGGGAAAAACCCAGATGCCATGGCTCTGGTGTATGAAGAACAAATTTTCAGCTATGCGGAATTAAATGCCCGTGCTAACCGGCTGGCTCACCAATTGATTGCGCTGGGTGTAGAGCCGGATCATCCGGTAGCGATTTGCGTAGCGCGTTCACCGGCAATGGTGGTGGGATTGTTGGCGGTATTGAAAGCGGGTGGCGCCTATGTGCCGCTGGACCCGGCCTATCCGGGTGAGCGTTTGGCGCATATTTTGATTGATGTCGCGCCGGCTATTTTACTGGCGGATAACGCCGGACGTACTGCGTTGAGTGAGAAAGCGTTTGCGAACCTGACGGTGCTTGACCCGAATGTATTGCCGGACCAGCCGGACAGTAATCCGCAGGTCCCGGCATTGACTGCACGGCATCTGGCGTATGTGATTTATACCTCTGGCTCGACCGGTATGCCGAAAGGGGTGATGGTGGAGCATGGCGGCGTGGTCAATCTGGCGCTGGCGCAAATTACCCGGCTTGATGTGAGGGTAACCAGCCGGATATTGCAGTTTGCCTCGTTGGGTTTCGATGTCAGTGTTGCGGAAATCATGACGACTTTGAGTGGCGGGGCTTGCCTGGTTATTCCTACCGACACAATTCGTCAGGACCCGGTACGCCTTTGGCATTATCTGGAAGAGCACAGGGTGACGCACGCTTTACTGGCCCCTGCTTTGCTCCAGGAAGGGCGTGATTTACCGGCACTAACGATAAAGCCGACTTTGGTACTGGGTGGTGAAGTGCTCAGTACGGCGCTGCTTCAGGTGTTGTGCAGCCGGGTAAATCTGTTTAATGATTATGGCCCGACAGAAATCACGGTGTGCGCCACCACTTGGCATTGTCCGTCAGACTGTACGGAGACAGGGATGCCTATCGGACGCCCGATAGCCAACACGCGGGTTTATCTGCTGGATGCCTATGGTCAGCCAGCGCCTTTGGGGGTTGTCGGAGAGCTGTATATCGGTGGTGTGGGTGTGACGCGGGGTTATCTGAACCGCCCTGAGCTGACGGCTGAACGTTTTCTGACAGATCCGTTCAGCGATGTTCTGGGGGCGCGTATGTATCGTACCGGGGATTTGGCCCGCTATCTGCCGGATGGCAATCTGGTGTTTGTCGGCCGTAATGACCAGCAGGTTAAAATCCGCGGTTTCCGTATTGAACTGGGAGAAATCGAAGCACGTTTGATTGAATACCCGGTGGTGAGTGAAGCGCGGGTATTGGCGTTGGGTGATGGGCTGGATAAGCATCTGGTTGCCTATGTGGTGGCGCCGGCCAATGATAGGCTGGTTAACAGCTTACGTGAACACCTGAGTGCTTTGCTGCCGGATTATATGGTGCCGGGCGCTTTTGTGCGTCTGGATGCCTTCCCGCTGACCCCGAACGGTAAGCTGGATCGGCAGGCATTACCTGCCCCGGACGAAAAAGCGGTTGCCCGTCAGGTTTACGTTGCACCGCATGGGGAAACAGAAACTGCATTGGCGGCGATTTGGCGCGAATTGCTGGGGGTTGAGCAGGTTAGCCGGCATGACAATTTCTTCGCACTGGGTGGTCATTCACTGCTTGCCATACGAATGGTAAATCTTGCCGCCGGTCAAGGGTTGATTTGTACATTGAATGCTTTATTTCAATGTCCTGTGTTGTCCGAATTGGCTGCGAAAATCACCTCAGATTTGCTGTCTCAGTCGCAAAGCGTTGCCATACCGGTACGATCTGAGGGAACAGGGTTGCCATTGTTCTTTGTGCCCAGTGGAATGGAAGACTATTCCTATGTCTTCGGGCTGGCTCAACATATCCGGTCAGGTTATCCGATTTATACGGTGTCCTGGTCGTCCATCAATGAAGAAGCGGTGCCGACGATGGAAGAGCAGGCGGTCAGAATGATCGGCTTGATGAAAGCGGTGCAACCGGCAGGTCCATATCGGATATGTGGTTACTCTTCCGGCGGTATATTGGCTCATGCTATAGCTCAGAGGCTTTTGCATGCCGGTGAGACGGTGAGCTTCCTGGGGTTGATTGATACTCCGGCGCCTCATTATTTAGAAGAGCAGCCTATGCGATCCAAGCATCTATTCTTGGCTGAATTGGACAGGCAGTCAGGGGAGGAGTGCACAGAAGAGGTTGCGATATTACACCGGCGAATTGATGAGTTGAATTTGGTGCAATTTATTGAAGCGGCGCAAGAATTGGCGTTATATCCCGCCAATCTGCGCGCTGATTTAATCGCAAAAAGTTGGGAACAGCTAGAGAACTATGCACAAATGGCCAAAGATTATAAGCCACAGGTATTAACGGTAACGCTGCATCAGTTTTATGCGATGGAACCTCTCGCTCCGACCCCTTTTGTTTCGGATGAAGAACCGCAGCCTTTAACCATAGACCCATCGTTAGGTTGGGCGCAGATAATACCGGGTTCTTTACTTCAGTTAACTGCTGTTCCGGGTAACCATACTAGTTTAATGGAGAATAAGGAGCATCGAATCGCTTTAGCTCGGGCCCTGAATAACGCATTGGCGATCAGTTGCGATGAGGAGACACTGTAATATTAATATATTAAGAAATATTGAATAATTTAATGTTGATGTGATAATCCGGTATATATTGTTTATACCGGATTGTTTACCTCCAAATTCCCCTCCCGCCGACATCATCCACGCTGATGTTGAATGTATTGTTTCACCACTCCGCCTGACCGCAATTCTTAGTTGAATCAATAAGGAGAGCGTAAAAACGAGGGGAACCATAGATTTTTTATGCTCTCCTTATCTGTCTCTCTACCCAGGTAAATCATCAGGATAAGTCTGAATGCGATCAATTTGTTACAGATAATTCGACGAGGTAGTGATGTTGTTATTGCTTGAAATTTAACAAAGTTCAGACATCGCTAATTTTCTTGGCGGAATAGTTAATTTTGTATTAAGTTATAGTCGGATTGTTCATTTATTTTGTTATTTTGATTATAGATTTACCTTGGTTTTTGCAAAATTAAATTCCGTCAAATTTTATTTTACATTTAAGTGGATAAGTTTCTGACGTTATTAATGAATAATTATTTATTTATTCTTTTCATCTATATGTAGCAAGTTTAATTTATTCATCATTTATTCCCTTTTTATTCATAATAAGTGCATAAAGTGTGCATAAAAATACTTCTTGGAATTTTGAACGAGATCAAAAAGTATTTTTTTTGTTTATGACTTGTGTTGACTTTGTTAAGCATGAGCAACAATATCTGTCTAATGGCTGAGCAACTATTTTTCGAAAATAATGATGAGGATTAATAAGCATAATATTAACTGAATCCTGTAATTTTATTATTTTTAAGGCTTTTTAGGTTTCACTTTAGTTAAATTTTCACCTCGGCATTCATTAATAATTTGTGTAAGTATGAGATGAAAAATGATGCGGAGCATATTGTTTTATCTCGTCCGAATACTCTCTATTTTAAGGGGAAATGATCTATGTCAGAAAATATTCAGAGAAGTTGGTTTGATCACTATATGGTACCTTGTTTTTCTCCTGCTAAGTTCATACCTGTTAGGGCTGAAGGTTCGAGAGTATGGGATCAGGATGGCAAGGAATATATTGATCTTGCTGGTGGAATTGCGGTGAATTCATTAGGGCATGCCCATCCGGAATTAAAAGATGAGTTAATTTCTCAGATTGAGAAATTATGGCATATAGGAAATGGTTACACTAATGAGCCCGTTCTGAAATTAGCAAAGAAACTTGTGGAAAATACTTTTGCTGATAAGGTGTTTTTCTGCAATTCAGGGGCAGAAGCTAACGAGGCGGCATTAAAATTAGCTAGAAAATATGCTGCTGATAACTATGGGAAAAATAAGAGAGAAATTATCTCATTTAAAGATTCTTTTCATGGTAGGACATTATTTACTGTTACGGTAGGAGGACAACCAAAATATTCACAAGATTATGCTCCTCTTCCTCAAGAAATCACTCATCTTCCTTATAACGATTTATCTGCGATCAGAGAACGCATTTCTGAAAATACCTGTGCGGTTATTGTCGAGCCGATTATCGGTGAAGGTGGCGTTATTCCCGCCGATCCTGCATTTTTGCAGGAATTGCGTATGTTATGTGATCGTTTTCAGGCGCTGCTCATTTTTGATGAAATTCAGACTGGCATGGGCCGTACCGGATATCTTTATGCTTATCAGGAATATGGAGTTACGCCTGATATTCTTACCAGCGCTAAAGGCCTCGGAGGGGGGTTCCCTATCGGCGCCATGTTGACAAAACAACATATTGCAGAGGTTTTTCAACCTGGAACACACGGCACGACGTTTGGTGGTAATCCATTGGCAGCCGCCGTTGCCAATAAGGTGTTTTCAATAGTTAATCAGACGGAACTCCTCGCCGGAGTTCAGCAGCGCCATGAATACTTCATGGACAAGTTATCGGAACTGAATCAGCGCTATCAATTATTTAGCTGTTTGCGGGGCAAAGGGCTGCTTTTAGGCGCTGAATTGAATCAAGCCTGGCAGGGTAAGGCGAAGCAGTTAACCAATATAGCAGCAGAGGAAGGATTAATTGCCTTAATTGCCGGCCCGGATGTGTTGCGCTTTGCGCCGGCATTAAACATCGAATTTGCTGATATTGATGAAGGTCTGGTTCGCCTTGAAAGCGCCATTATGCGGTTTGTGGGTTAATGGTAAGTTGAAGGTGACGTTATGATGCTTTTCCGAACTGTCCGGCATAGTGACTTAAATGGCATTCAGTCCTTATCTGAACGCGCTGGTATAGGTCTGACATCCTTGCCAAATAACCTGGAGCAATTACGTTCACGTATTTCACGTAGCGTGGATACTTTCAATGGAAAACTGACCAGGGCCCAGCAGGGATTCCTTTTTGTGCTGGAAGATACCGGCGAGAATCGTGTCGTGGGCGTCAGCGCGATAGAAGCGGCGGTAGGATTGGAGGAGCCGTTTTATAACTTTCGCGTACAAAGAACCATTCGTTCGTCACGTGAGTTGGGAGTCTATAAAGTTATTGAAGCTTTATCGCTGGAACAAGATCAGACCGGTAACAGCGAATTATGTACCTTGTTCCTGGATCCGGAATATCATAAAGGGAAAAACGGCATGTTTCTTTCTAAAGCGCGTTTCCTTTTTATTGCGGCATTCAGGGATCTATTTTCTAAAATAATATTCGCTGAAATGCGTGGTGTCGCGGATGAGAAGGGAAATTCACCTTTTTGGAATGCCTTGGGACAGCACTTTTTTGGTATTCCTTTTTCCCAGGCAGATTATTTAACCGGTATTGGGTCGAAAACCTTCATTGCTGAGTTGATGCCCCTTCATCCTGTTTATATATCCCTATTACCCGCTGAGGCACAGCGGGTAATAGGGCAGGTTCATGAGAAAACGGTACCGGCCCGTACGATCCTCGAAAAAGAGGGTCTGGCCTATGAAGGCCATATCGATATTTTTGATGCAGGCGCTTTACTACAGGCCGAGATCGACCGGATACGCGCAGTAAAAGAGAGTCGGCTTATTCCTGTCCGCCGGGTTAAGTCAGTTGCCAGAACTGATGGGGTACCCTGCATCATTTCTAATCAGCGCTTTAGTGACTTTCGTGCGCTGTTACTGCATGTTGCGTATGACAGTAATGAGATTTTTTTAACATCAGCAGAAATGGATGCACTCCAAATCAATGACGGAAATCAGGTACGACTCGTCACTCTTTTTCCAAGGGAACACTAAGATATGAATCATCAAGTACATTACATTGGGGGCGAATGGGTTGAGGGGCAGGGTGAGTTGATGACTAAATTCGCCCCAGTAGATCAGAAAATTCTGTGGCAAGCTAACAGCGCTGATCCTTCTCAAGTTAGAGCAGCTTGCCAGTCTGCCCGTGAGGCGTTTTATTCGTGGTCACATTTGCCAGTTAGCGAGCGAATGAAGATTGTCCAGACGTTTGCCGCTTTACTGAATGACGAGAAAGAATCTTTGGCGCGTGTTATCAGTCAGGAAACCAGCAAGCCATTATGGGAAGCCGGTACTGAAATACAATCCATGATAGGTAAGGCGGCGATTTCTATCGAAGCATGGGAACAGCGCACTGGAGAGTCGGAAATCATTATGCCGGACGGCCGGGCCTTGCTGCGTCATCGCCCTCATGGTGTGATGGCGGTTTTTGGTCCGTATAATTTTCCTGGTCACTTACCGAATGGTCATATAATTCCTGCGCTTATTGCCGGTAATACGTTGGTGTTTAAACCGAGTGAACTGACACCGATGACCGCGGAAGAAACTGTAAAGCTGTGGGAAAAAGCCGGTTTGCCCGCCGGTGTGCTTAATTTAGTTCAAGGGGCGCGTAATACGGGGACGGCGCTGCTGGAGGACAAGCAGATTGATGGTGTGCTGTTTACTGGGAGCGCTAATACTGGCTTTCATTTTCACCGCATGTTTGGCGGTCAGCCAGAGAAAATGTTGGCGCTTGAAATGGGAGGGAACAACGCACTGATCGTAGATGCTTGCGATGATATTGATGCTGCCGTTTACACTATTGTGCAGTCAGCATTTATCTCCGCCGGTCAGCGTTGCACTTGTGCCCGCAGATTACTGGTAAAAAATGGCGCGCACGGGGATGCGGTAATTAAGCGGCTGGTTGCGGTGACTGAACAGATTGTTCCAGCTCATTGGGATGCACAACCCCAACCGTTTATGGGGGGCGTTATTTCTCTACAGGCGGTTCAGAATCTGTTAGAAGCGCAAGATCGACTGCAAAAACTCGGTGGGGTTTCGCTGGTTTCGCTGGAACAACACGATCCTCAATCAACGTTGCTGACCCCCGGGATTATCGATGTTAGCCGGGTGGCCGATGTGCCTGATGAAGAGTATTTTGGTCCGCTACTCACTCTTATGCGTTATGACATGTTTGATGAAGCGTTGGCAATAGCGAATAACACCCGGTTCGGATTGGCCACGGGTTTGATTTCGCCGGATGCTTCGTTGTTCCAACGCCTGTCGGAAGATGCGAGAGCCGGAATTGTGAACTGGAATAAACCGTTGACAGGGGCTTCCAGTAAAGCACCTTTTGGTGGCATTGGCGCTTCGGGAAACTTCCGCCCTAGTGCTTATTATGCTGCTGATTACTGTGCCTGGCCTATGGCATCTTTGGTTACTGACAAACTCGCGTTACCTGAAGCGCTCGCGCCGGGGATCCATTTTCCTGATTAACTTACACAATTTTTCCAGAGGTATTTATGTCCGGTTTTGAAGCAAATTTTGATGGTTTGGTTGGTCTGACTCATCATTACGCAGGGCTTTCAGTCGGCAATAAAGCGTCTATACATAACCGGGACCGGGTGTCTAACCCACGCAAAGCCGCGCTTCAAGGGCTGATGAAAATGAAAGCGCTGGCTGATGCGGGATTTGTTCAGGGGGTGCTGCCACCACAACAACGTCCCAATATTCCAGCCTTACGTAATTTAGGTTTTACAGGTAGTGATGAGCAAATACTTGATAAAGCAGATAAATATTCTCCAGTGTTGTTATCAAAACTGAGCTCTGCTTCATCAATGTGGACAGCAAATGCGGCAACCGTGTCACCTTCGGTGGATAGTGCTGACCAACGGGTACATTTCACCGTGGCAAATTTAAATAACAAACTGCACCGTTCGTTGGAAGCAGAAACCACGGCAGCTGCGTTAAAAGCCACTTTTGCTGATCAAAACCATTTTGTTCATCATCAGGCGCTTGTGCAGCATGAAAATTTTGGTGATGAAGGGGCGGCAAACCATAATCGCCTCGGTGGCGAATATGGTACGCCGGGCGTACAAGTGTTTGTCTATGGCCGTAGCGCGTTTCGCGGTAGCCCGGTGCCCCAGCGCTATCCCGCACGACAAACACTGGAAGCAAGTGAAGCCATTGCACGGTTGCATCAGCTTAATCCGGCACAAACCGTTTTTGTGCAGCAAAACCCAGTCGCTATTGACAGCGGTGTTTTCCATAATGATGTGATTGCGGTGAGTAACCGGAATGTCCTTTTTCATCATCAGCATGCTTATCTGGATCAGGATCAGGTTCTGGCTGAAATTAAAGAGAAAATGGCGGTGTTGGGACATGATTTTGTCTCAATTGAGGTCTCTTCAGAGCAGGTCAGTATCGAAGACGCGGTTGATTCTTATCTCTTTAATAGTCAATTACTGAGTAAAGCTGATGGAAAAATGATGATTGTTGTGCCTGAAGAGTGCCGCCAGAGCGCAACAGTTTGGGCCTATTTACAGTCACTGACTGCGCAAACATCATCACCCATTAATGAAGTATGCGTTTTTGATCTGCGGGAAAGTATGCGTAATGGCGGCGGCCCGGCATGTTTGCGTCTGAGGGTTGTGTTGAATGATGCTGAATTTAGCGCGGTCAATCCTGCGACAATAATGAATACCCAGCTTTATGGACGCCTGGCTCAATGGATAAAACAGCATTATCGTGATGAGCTATGTGCCGGCGATCTGGTTGATCCCCAATTACTTCGAGAAGTTTATACCGCTCTGGATGAGCTTACGCAGATCCTGAATTTAGGGTCGATCTATGAATTCCAACGCTAAATTGGAGCGGATATGGATCTGTTAACTTTATTGCTTGAAAATAAACTTGCCGACCATCTGATATTTCCAGAAACAATGAATGCGAGCTGGCTAGCAGAAGGGGTATTGCAACTTATTCCCCATACTCCCCATGAAGGAAAAAACCGGTCCTTGGTTATTTCTGCCGGTATTCACGGTAATGAAACTGCGCCCATTGAAATACTGATTCAATTACTGGCACAGTTGGCGGATGGCACGTTGCCGCTAAAAAATAACCTGCTGATTATCTTTGGTAACTTGCCGGCTATGCGGACGAATCGACGTTATCTGCATAACGATTTGAATCGTATGTTTGGTGGCCGTTATCTGGATTTTCCTCTGGGAAATGAGCGATCGCGTGCGGCTGAACTTGAAAATATTGTCAGCCGTTTTTTTACTGAACCTTCTGTGTCCTCTGCAAATATGCGCTGGCATATTGATCTGCATACCGCTATACGCGCTTCTCATCATGAGCAATTTGCGTTATTGCCTGCTCAAAGCTGTCCATTTTCTGCCGAATTTATGCAATGGTTGAATGACAGCGATATTGATGCGCTTGTTTATCACCGTTCAAAAGGAGGAACTTTCAGCCATTTTCTGCATGAAAAGTTTGGGGCGGATAGCTGTACGATGGAAATGGGTAAGGCAATGCCTTTTGGCGGAAATGATTTAAGCAGGTTTCAAAGAATTACTGATTCTCTTTATGGCTTAATCTCTTCATCGCAAATAGTCGCACGAGTTAAATCTGAGCTGAAACATTACCAGGTAATTGATTCCATTATTAAGAGCGATGAAAGTTTCCAGCTTCATATTCCCGCAGATACCATGAATTTCACTGAGTTGTCAGAGGGATTTGAAATCGCCAGCCAGCATGATTGCCATTGGAAAATTAAATTCCCAGCGAAATTTATTTTATTTCCTAATGCTGAGGTTGCTAATGGATTACGAGCGGGATTGTTACTTGCCTTAAATGAAAAAAATAATTAAATAAAACATAACTCCATTTTCTTTCTGAAGCAGTAGCAACTTTTTCTTCAGAAAGATTCAGCGGTCTGTTTCTTCGCTTTAATGACGGACAGGTATTATAATGATAAAAAATAATAAAAATCAACAAAACATTTCGGCAGGAAAATTTACTGATCCGCAAGAGCTTCATCGAGGGCTAAGTGCACGTCATATTCAATTAATTTCCATTGGCGGCGCTATTGGCACCGGCTTATTTATGGGTTCAGGAAAAACCATTGCTGTATCCGGTACATCGATCATTATTACCTATGCCATTGTGGGTTTCTTTGTCTATATGGTGATGAGGGCGATGGGGGAATTACTTCTCACTAAACTGAATTATCGCTCTTTTGCTGATTTCGTATCTGATTATTTAGGGACGAAAGCGAGTTTTTTTCTCGGCTGGACTTATTGGATGAGTTGGATTGTATCCTGTATTGCTGATGTCGTTGTTTGTGGCGGATATATTCAATATTGGTTCCCTGGCGTTTCTCTTTGGATACCTGCGTTTTTGACTCTGGGTTTACTTTGTACTTGCAATCTTCTTTCCGTGCGATTATTTGGCGAAGCTGAATTCTGGTTTGCTATTATTAAGGTGATTGCGATTTTAGCGTTGATTATTGTTGGTGTCGGTATGGTGATGATAGGTTGGCAATCACCGGATGGTATGACGGCATCGGTTAATAATCTGACTGATCCGTCAGTATTTTTGCCGAATGGTATTTTTGGTTTTTTTGCCGGTTTCCAGATAGCGATTTTTTCTTTCACTGGGGTTGAGCTGGTGGGTACCATGACAGCGGAAACAAAAAATCCGGAAAAGATATTGCCGAAGGCAGTCAAAAGTATTCCGATAAGAATCATTATCTTCTATATTTTCTCCATGTTAAGCATCATTGCGGTAACTTCCTGGGGGAGAATTTCATCTGAAACCAGCCCTTTTGTGACCTTATTTGCTTTGGCTGGTTTGCCCGCCGCGGCAGCTATTGTTAACTTTGTTGCATTAACGTCGGCAATGTCCTCCGCTAACAGTGGATTATACGCCTGTACGCGTATGCTTTATGGTTTATCGACTGAAAGAAATGCGCCTCGGAAATTTAAAGTTCTTACCCGTAATACAGCGATTCCTGTACATAGCCTGATATTTTCCTGCTTCTGTATGATCGTTGGCTCGTCACTTTTATTTATCATGCCGAATGTCATGAGATTATTTACTATTGTATCAACCGTTGCTTCTATTATGGTTATTTATAGCTGGTGTATGATATTAATTGCTTATTTAGCTTACCGTAAACATCATCCTGATTTGCATAAGCGTTCAATATTTAAGATGCCTCTGGGGGTGCCAATGACTTGGATAACGCTGGTTTTTTTCGCCCTGACCATTGTCGTTATGGTTTTTGATCCAGATACGTTGGTAGCTCTCTGTGGTACGCCTTTGTGGTTTATCGCGTTAAGTATTCTATGGCGCGTGAAAAAGAAAAATGAAGCACAGGAAGAACATGGTCATTCCTCATAACAAAAATAATAATTTCAGATCAAAAACTGGGATTATTATTTTATTTATGTGAGATATATTGGCGGTAATATATGAACTAAGCATTTGTGCATATATTACCATCCTATATTTAAGGCTCACTCCTCGTTTCATGATTACGATAATCTTTATCCGGAGATTCACAGGTTATTTTTGAAGTAATATTGTATTCTCCATTTTTGGATACTCTGACAAAATCTACACTTACTTGTAGAGCATAATTTATTGCAGTACCGAGTATAGTAAGTAGACCTGTTAGTTCTTTTGAAGAAGTTGTGACTCCATCAAGTATAAAATGGTAATAATTATTTTCTTTGTCTAACAATGTGAATGACACATATGTCTCACCATCGCCGATAGAAACAGGAAAAGTATAGTCTTTAATGATGCCAGATACTCTTTCATTTATTTTTAGGATACTGGTATTTTTCATGTATTCTCCATATGTTTTTCCACGCAATGGAATTTATTGTACGAAAATCAGTGGCATATTTTGAGGTATAAATATTCCTTATGATTTATGTATGCCCAGCCAGAAATTTTGTATGGGCATATAAGGAATAATGGAGTTTTTGATTTAATATTTAATTCATACGCCTCCGAATTTATCAACAGCGGCATTGTAATGTTTTTTTAACAAACTTGTCTCAGTGTAATTAACTGATCTTGATTGAATATCAATTTTCGTCTCTTTCCCTGGATCGTTCTTACTTTTTCCTGTCCAATTTACAATTCGAAGCCGCCAATTGACAACTGCTTCACCAATAGCATCAACGTTATCGCCATCAGGGTTAAGGGCAATTTGGATGGCTGTTGCTTTTTGACCAGAGTCGAAATCTGCTTTGTCATCCGAGCTCAGTCCGGCAAGCCAGCCACTCATAATAGACTCCATGCTTTTCTTATCAAGTGGAGAAATCAGTGTTGCAGATGTTGTATATGCGACTTTAACAAATGCCTCTTTGATTGCATCCACAGTTGAATAATAAGACTTGTTATGAGATGCAACGGAGACCTGACCAGGGAAATCCTTGTATTGGGTTTTAAGCCAGTTAAAAATTTCTTCATTTCTGGTAATGTAATCTAGCTGTCTCATTTCATGTAGCGCTCCATCAGGCTCCCAAAGCCCCTTGGATATTGTGACGACAGAGTTATGAAGGTGATTAATTCCGAATGCTTGGTACGCCCCGTTATATAATTGTGATCTGACATCTGTGATGTATTGCTGAAGTTTATCCAGGGTTGTATCTTCGCAGGTAAGACCAAGGATAGTTAATGTGTCTTTCAAACTTTCGACAGTGACTTGATCTGGGGTGATACTGTATAGCTTAAAGGGGAATCCACCTTCTTTGATAACCATAATTTTCTCCATATAATTTAATAGAATGTTTTTATTGACATATCTTAATAATTCAAAATGCATCAAAACTACATCAAGACTGAGCTTTAATTATTATAAGTATTAGGCTTTAATTATTAATAGCAAACTTACTTTTGTGTTTAAAGTCACATTTTATAAAAATAAATAGATTCTCACCCAATTTTCCTTTTACTGTAATAATAAATATAGCTGAATAAGTGTTCTCTGAATTATTTTCTCATATTGAATGAGTTAGGTATTATTCTTTATGAAAGAAATGGAATTTATATAAATTAGATAGATTATTTTATTACGATTACATTATTTAGGCCATTATGGCATAAGAACAATAACCACTTTATCGCATATATTGTTGACATGTTGTTACTATTTTGTTTTTATATATTTAAATTAAATATTTTTTATTTTAATCATATTGGAATTTGTTTTTGTTTTTTATGATTTAATAACATATCTTTATTTAAGTCAAGTAGTCACAAGAGAGAATAATATAATCGGTTAATTTATCATATGTCATCTGTAATGATATGTTTTAAAATAAGTATATTAATAACAACAATGAAATTTATTTTTATTCCATTGAACGTTAAACTTCTTAATTAAATAAAGCAAGGAGATAAGTATGATTTTGAATAAAAAAGTTTTCCTGATTTCCCCATTTTTACTCGCTATGAGTAGTTTTAGTATGGCATGTAAGACAGATCCACAGATAGAAAAAATAATCACTAAAAATGGACTAGAAAATACCAAAGTGATGTCTATGTATAAAAATTGCACACTTTCAGTCTTGGCAAATACACCTAATAAAGTGACATTAGTCAATAAGAAAGCGGCAAAACGTGATGATGAAGCAAAAAATGCGATGTACTGGTATAGAGGGATGGAAATAAAGGAATATAAAGTATTTCACCAGAATAAGTATAAAAGCCTTCCTTGTGTTAAAGGAGAAAGTTTTTGTGGCATTGCTCCCCAATATACCTATTCGCAAAGTTATCTGACAAATAAAAAACCTGGAGTTGTTATTGAGTTTAGTACAATAGAACCGAAATGGTTATATAATGACTTTACAACTAAGCATAAGTGTCAAGTTAAAGCTGAGGGAGGAGGCACATACGGGCTTGGTGTGACAGGAACATCAGCGAGTTGTGATGACCAATACAAGAAACTTGGAATAGGGAATGTATTTAATAAGTGGCTTGAAAAACCAGCAAAAATAGATGTTATAATTTCTTATGTATTATTAGCAAAATAAGATTTTATATCTTTTTTCAGTTTTGTGATTTTTAGTTTTAAATGTTTATTTTCAGAATATACAGCACCGAAACATTCATGATTTCGGTGCTGTATATTGGTGATGGATTCATACATAAATTGTAATCTTATAAGATTGTTTATATTATTATGATATAAAAAACCAATAGTTATTACGTAATTATAGATAACATGTAAATATTGATAAATAATTTATTTTATATGTTATTGAAATTGTGTTTTTTGATTTAATAATCTATCTTTATTTTATAACAATATTATGTATTAGGTAATTATATTCTTATGAAGTTGATATATGTTTATTAATTATAAAGATGAAGTATATATTATTCCATTTTGGATTAAATCAAGAAATTAAATCAAGCAAGGAGATAAATATGCATTTGAATAAGAAAATTTTCCTGATTTCCCCTTTCTTACTCGCTATGAGTAGTTTTAGTATGGCATGTATGAAAGATCCGGAGGTAATTAGGAATCAGGTAAAAGATGCAATAATTAAAAATGAATTGGAAAAAACCAAAGTGATGTCTATGTATGAAAATTGCAAACTTAGGGCAAATGTAAAAGATTTTGAAAAGAGAAATGATATTGAATTAAAAAAAGTTAAAGATTCCCAGGATCCTGAAGATTCTAATATAGAAAATGCGAAGTATTGGTATAGGGGAATGGATCAATATGAATATAGATCATTGAATGACAAGAATAATAATTATGAAAGAGTCGTTTGTGTTACAGAAGAGAAAAGCTATTGTGGAATTACACCTCAGTTTACTTATGCGAAAATTTATCCGAAACCTTCTCCGGGTAAATCTAAGGACAGAATAAAACCAAAAATTACTATAAGATTTAATACTGAAGAACACGGTTGGCTGTATAATGATTTTAACGGTAAACATGGCTGTGAAGGTAAAACTGAAGCTGGAGAATCGTCGTACGGACTTGGTAAACAAGGAACATCGAAAAATTGTGATGAGGAATATAAGAGACTTGGAATAGGAAATGTATTTAACAAATGGTTATCAGAAGGGAAAATACAAGCCGAAGTTTATTATGTACTATTGCCAAAAGATCCAAAAAAATAATTGTAACATTTTTCCTACAATTATGTAATCGTTAACCCTAAATTTGTGCAGATAAATGTAAACATGAAGTGCCGCATATCTGCGGCACAATTAAATTTTTCTGTAGTAACTTATGTTTTTACTTGGCAAACATAATTAGATTTCAATCAAACGGGTGAACAACAAATGCTGAATATCCTGCTTCTGGGCCATGATGACATGTGCTGAGATCTGATTAACATTATCTATTGAGTAAATAATTCGGTATCCACCTGATGTATTGCATTCACGGTATTTGCTGCAACCTAGTTTCATGAGTTCGGCAGAAATAGGTGATCCCTCAGGAAAAGAGCAAACTTTATTTTCAAATTCCTTCACTAGTTTTTTAATTATTGGCCTTGGGTCTATTTCCTTACTGCGTAAAAATTCTGAAATAACTTTTACGCTGGTTTTAGCTGTTTCTGTATATTGAACGGTAACATTATCTGACATTTTTGATGGCATTTAGCTCTCCGGTTATTAACAGCTCATATATTTGCCAATAACTGATCACTGGTATAGGTTCGTCCTTGTTCTTTATCTTTCTCAGAAAGTGTGAGTAATTTAAGTAAAGCTATTGCTTGATCTCGTTGTTTTCTTTCTGTAAATGATTCAATAACATAGGCTGGTACACCATTTTGTGTGACCAGAATTGGTTCAGATAATTCAAGAGCGGAGGCGTTCTTTTTTATAAAGCTGATCGTTTCTATTCTCATTATGACCTTCTAATCATTTTTGTAATTAATAGTATGCTTCCTCAAGTCTGGTGTGTCAGCGCTTGTCACTACCGTCCATGATGTGATTAAGTTGGCTGATTGGTCTAAATATAGTTTTTATTTGGTCTGCTTGCAAATTTTTATCTCACTTTACTTTGCCCTATTGAATTACGTTGATGATAGTACGTTCTTGAAGATATCAGTTTGAATTGGAAGCGATTTAGTTTAATAGAGAAATAGGAGAGGTTAGTAAGGACTGAGTTTTGTGTGGAATTCAGCCCTTATATTAGTTTGATATGCCAGAAACGGTTACGCTTCTCCCTGTGCCGATTGAATCGCCGTCAGTGCAACAGTGTAAACAATATCGTCTACTAAAGCGCCACGGGACAAATCGTTCACTGGTTTACGCATACCTTGCAGCATTGGCCCGATAGAAACCAGATCCGCAGAACGTTGTACCGCTTTATAAGTGGTGTTGCCGGTGTTCAAATCAGGGAAGATGAACACGGTAGCTTGACCGGCGACCGGTGAGTTTGGCGCTTTGGATTTCGCTACATCTGCCATGATAGCGGCGTCATATTGCAGTGGGCCATCAATGATCAGATCTGGACGTTTTTCCTGTGCTAAACGGGTTGCTTCACGAACTTTCTCAACATCACTGCCCGCACCGGAGTTACCGGTAGAGTAGGAGATCATAGCAACGCGAGGCTCGATACCAAATGCTTTAGCCGAATCCGCCGATTGAATAGCGATTTCAGACAGTTGTTCCGCCGTCGGATCCGGGTTGATCGCACAGTCGCCGTAAACCAGAACTTGTTCTGGCAGCAGCATAAAGAACACGGATGATACCAGTGAGCTGCCAGGTGCGGTTTTGATTAACTGTAATGGTGGACGGATCGTGTTTGCCGTGGTGTGTACCGCACCGGAAACCAAGCCGTCAACTTCACCCTGTTCCAGCATCAATGTACCCAGAACAACGTTGTCTTCCAATTGCTCGCGTGCGACGACTTCGGTCATGCCTTTGTTTTTACGCAGTTCAACCAGACGTGGGACATAACGCTCACGTACAGCAACCGGATCAACAATTTCAATGCCGGTACCCAGTTCTACTCCCTGAGCAGCTGCAACACGGCGGATCTCTTCTGGATCGCCCAGCAGCACACAGCGCGCAATACCCCGGTCAGCACAGATAGACGCCGCTTTCACGGTACGAGGCTCATCACCTTCAGGCAGAACAATCCGCTTACCTGCTTTGCGTGCCAGTTCAGTGAGTTGATAACGGAATGCCGGCGGCGACAGGCGGTGTGGACGTTCAGAGTTTGCTGTCAGCGAGTCGATCCACTCTTTGTTGATGTGTTGTGCGACGTAGTTTTGCAGTTTTTCGATACGTTCATGGTCATCTGCCGGGACTTCCAGGCTGAAACTTTGCAGGCTGAGGGAAGTCTGCCAGGTGTTGGTATCAACCATAAAGACGGGCAGGCCAGTGCCGAAAGCACGTTCACACAGTTGCTTAATAGGTTGATCAATGGCATAGCCGCCGGTTAGTAGAATTGCACCGATTTCAACACCATTCATGGCCGCCAGGCAAGCTGAAACCAGAACATCTGGACGATCAGCAGAAGTCACCAGCAGGGATCCCGGACGGAAGTGCTCCAGCATATGTGGAATGCTGCGTGCACAGAAGGTCACGGATTTCACACGGCGGGTTTTGATTGCGCCTTCGTTGATAATGCGGGCGTTCAGGTGTTTTGCCATATCGATTGCACGCGTCGCAATCAGATCAAAATTCCACGGAATGCAGCCAAGGATTGGCAATGGGCTATTTTTAGCCAGTTTGTTTGGATCGATGTTAGCTACGATGGCTTTTGAGGATTCGTCAAAGATTTCTGACAGATCAGGACGGGTACGACCTTGATCATCAACCGGCGCATTCAGTTTGTTAACAATAACACCCGTAATGTTCTGGTTTTTGCTGCCGCCAAATTCAGCACGAGCCAGTTCAACGCGTTCTTTCAACTGCTCTTGGGAATCGCTGCCTAGCGCTAGTACGAACACAATTTCAGCGTTCAGTGTCTTGGCGATTTCATAGTTCAGCGATTGGGCGAACGGATGTTTACGGGTTGGAACCAGACCTTCAATCAGGATAACTTCTGCGTCTTTGGTGTTTTCGTGGTAAAGGGCCACGATCTTTTCCATCAGGACATCTTTCTGATTTGTGGTCAGTAAAGATTCCACATAGGCCATATCCAGTGGTTCAGCGGTTTTAATGCTGGAGTGAGAACGGATGATTGTAGTGGTTTGATCTTGCGCGCCACAGCAACGGGATTGGGCGATGGGTTTGAAAACACTCAGGCTGACGCCTTTCTGCTCCATTGAGCGGATAACACCCAAACTAACACTGGTCAGGCCGACGCTGGTGCTGGTAGGGATCAACATAATTGTGCGAGACACGGAAACCTCTTTACGGTTGCTCGTTGGTCAAAATAGTACCGCCAGCAGCAGCTGGCGGTGTGCAAAGTATTACGCGGTCAGGCGCGCAGCGTCTTGAGCGATGACTAATTCTTCATTCGTCGGGATCACCAGAGCAGGACGGCTGTTGTCAGTCGTGATGGCGCCGGATTTACCGAAACGGGCAGCCAGGTTGCGTTCGTGATCATATTCAAAACCTAACAGCGCCAATTTTTTCAGCACCAGTTCACGCACCAGCGAGGAGTTTTCACCGATACCACCGGTAAAGATAATGGCATCCAGACGACCTTCCATCAGGGCAGAGTACGAACCGACGTATTTAGCCAGACGGTGGCAGTAGACATCCATAGCACGTTTGGCATCGGCTTTGGTTGCGTAGTTATCTTCTATATAACGGCAGTCGCTGGTGACTTCTGTCAGACCCAGCAAGCCGGATTCTTTAGTCAGCAGTTTGTTGATCTGTTCAACGCTCATGCCCAGAGCGTCATGTAGGTGAAAAATGATAGCAGGATCGATATCACCGCTGCGAGTACCCATGACCAGACCTTCCAATGGCGTTAATCCCATAGAAGTGTCAACACACTGACCATTAACGATAGCGGAGATAGAACCGCCATTACCCAGATGGCAGACGATAACATTCAGCTCTTCAACCGGTTTGTTCAGCACTTTCGCTGTTTCACGGGAAACGAAGAAGTGGCTGGTTCCGTGTGCGCCATAGCGACGGATACCATGCTCTTTATACAGGTTGTATGGCAGGGCATACAGGTAAGCTTCTTCCGGCATGGTCTGATGGAAAGCGGTGTCGAAAACGGCAACGTTTTTGTCCGCCAGATGTGGGAAGCCTTTTTTCGCTTCTTCAATACCAATCAGGTGAGCAGGGTTGTGCAGTGGCGCGAATGGAACCGCATCTTTAATGCCCTGAATAACGTCATCATTGATGGTGACAGACGCGGTGAACTTTTCACCGCCGTGAACAATGCGGTGACCGATGGCGGCGATTTTAGCGGAAAGTTCTGGTTTCTCCGCCAGAATAGTATTAACAATAAAGTTCAATGCTTCACTGTGGGCTGCACCAGCACCTAAAGCGGCTTCATGTTTTGCGCCATCCATTTTCCACTTAATACGGGCTTCAGGCAGGTTAAAACACTCAGCTAGACCAGAAAGATATTCTTCACCGTTAGTAGGATCGATGATAGCAAATTTCAGAGAAGAGCTACCGCAATTGAGAACCAGTACCAGCTTACTTGACATGGAAATACCTATATCTTGTTTGTCATTGTGTCTTACAGATAAGACATGTGATTAATAAAACGTCAATTACTCATTAGCATAGCGCATAACAGTGATGACGTTAAATGATTAACATCATGCTAAGTGTAAAGAGCATGATGATAAGGTTTACATTTTTTAAGAACCTTTTTTACCCGCCTGGTGTTAAATCATAGGGTAATTTGTTAACAAAATGAGCCTAAATGCAATAAAAAAGGTAAAATATGCTGCTTTACTGCTATGGACAGTATAAAAATGGATGTAGGATACCGATAGCCAGCAGTAAAGACAAAATATACTTAATCCTACAAAAAATATTTTATCACTTACAGACTTTTTTTAAAAATTATGTTTTTAATTGATCGAGGTCATGATGAGTACAATGCCTCCTGCCAGTAGTGGATGGATAAGAAAGATGCGACTGGGACAGCAATATATGAAAACTTGGCCGATTGAGAAACAACTTGCGCCCATGTTTCCTGAAAACCGGATTATTAAAGCAACCCGTTTTGGTATCCGGTTTATGCCGCCGTTGGCTATTTTTACGCTGACGTGGCAAATCGCACTGGGTGGTCAACTGGGCCCGGCTGTTGCGACTGCGCTGTTTGCGTGTAGTTTACCTATGCAAGGATTATGGTGGTTGGGGAAACGGGCATCGACACCTTTGCCCGCAACGTTGCTGAAATGGTTTCATGAGATCCGCGATAAATTTGCCGAAGCCGGTATTGCAATGGCGCCGGTGCGACAAACACCGACTTATCAATCTCTCGCAGAACTGCTGAAACGGGCGTTTAAACAACTCGATCGGTCGTTTCTTGATGATATTTAACCGGAAAAAATTGAAAAAACAGACGCATTGTTGATCGCAACTGGAGATTTTCCCTCAATAAAATGGTCTACTAATCACGTTTTCGACACCATATCTTCTTTAATTGTTGATAGAGGCCATTTTGAATAGCGAACTCTTGTGGGTGCTGACCCTGTTATTGATAGCTATCGTTCTTTTCACTACCAATAAACTTCGTATGGATATTGTCGCGTTATTGGTGATTATCGCATTTGTCATGAGTGGAACCTTGACGCTGGGTGAAGCAACTAGTGGTTTCAGTGATCCCAACGTTTTGCTGATAGCAGCCTTGTTTGTGATCGGTGAAGGGCTGGTGAGAACCGGTGTCGCTTATCAAATGGGGGACTGGCTGGTAAGGGTCGCCGGAAACAGTGAAACCAAGATGTTGGCGTTACTGATGATGACAGTTGCCGGTCTTGGTGCTTTTATGAGCTCCACGGGGGTGGTGGCGATTTTCATTCCGGTGGTGCTGAGTGTTGCGGCCAGAATGAAAATTTCACCGGGGCGGTTGATGATGCCTCTGAGTTTTGCCGGGCTGATTAGTGGAATGATGACGTTGGTCGCGACGCCGCCTAATATGGTCGTTAACAGTGAGTTGATCAGGGAAGGGCTGCCCGGTTTCAAATTCTTCTCCATTACCCCTATTGGTGTTTTGATTCTGTTTGTTGGCATTGGCTATATGCTGGTCGCGCGTCACTGGCTGGCAAGAAACCAGTCTGATAGTGGTGATGATAAATGGAACCGCCGCACTTTCCGTGACCTTATACGCGACTATAAATTATCAGGTCGTGCTCGTCGCCTGGCAGTCCGGCCTGGTTCACCGCTGATTGGCCTCTCTCTTGATGAATCGAATTTGCGTGCCCGCTATGGGGCTAATGTCGTTGGTATTGAGCGCTGGCGGCGTTTCCGGCGTGTTATGGTCAGCGCGGTCGGCAATACGGAATTGAGAGAACGGGATGTCTTGCTGATTGATATGTCAGACAGTGAGGTGAATCTGCGTGAATTTTGCAGCGAGCAATTGTTGGAGCCGATGGTGTTGCGCGGGGAATATTTCTCCGAACAATCCCGTAATGTGGGTATGGCTGAAGTCTCTTTGATCCCAGAGTCGGATTTATTGGGTAAATCCCTGCGGGAAATAGGTTTTCGTACCTGCTATGGTTTAAATGTTGTCGGCATTCGGCGTGATGGTGAACCGTTGTTAGGTAAACTGGTAGATGAACCACTGCAACTTGGGGATATTTTACTGGTTATTGGTGATTGGAAACTGATCCGCGTCCTGCAAACTAAAATGCGTGATTTTATTGTTCTCAATTTGCCCGTTGAGATTGAGGAAGTCGCGCCGGCAACATCTCAGGCTCCGCATGCAATTTTTAGTCTGGCGCTGATGGTTGCCATGATGCTTACCGATGAAGTACCCAATGTGATTGCTGCGTTGATAGCTTGTCTGTTGATGGGGAAATTCCGCTGTATTGATATGGAAAGCGCTTACCGTTCTATTCACTGGCCCAGTATTATCCTGATTGTCGGGATGATGCCGTTTGCACTGGCATTACAGAAAACCGGCGGGATTGATTTGATTGTCCGCGGCCTGATGGATATTGCGGGTGATATGGGGCCGAGAGTGATGCTGTTATGTCTGTTTATACTTTGTGCCGTAATCGGTTTGTTTATTTCCAACACGGCAACAGCGGTATTAATGGCGCCGATAGCCATTGCTGCGGCGCGTGAAATGGCAGTATCGCCGATGCCATTCGCCATGATTATTGGCGTGGCCGCTTCTGCCGCATTTATGACCCCGGTTTCATCACCGGTGAATACGCTGGTTCTTGGCCCAGGTGGTTATAAGTTCTCTGATTTTGTCCGTTTGGGCGTGCCGTTTACCATTTTAGTGATGGTGATTAGTGTGCTGGTTATCCCTTGGTTGTTTCCATTCTAATCTGGGATGTCGAGGCTAATCTCGTCCAGTGACAGGCTGAACCCCGGCACAAAAACTGTCATAAAGTAATTCATCTCTTGGCTGTGGCGAGCAGCCAAGGTTTTTTCAAGCCGGGCTTTCGCCAGATTGAATTCACTGTTACCTGCTGATAGCTCTTCCAGACATTTGAGGTAAGCGCACAGGGCGTCAGCCTGTTTAACAATAGCAATTTCTTCTTCTGTATGCTGACTATCATCCAATATCGGACGAAAATCTTCTTGCAACTCTGCCGGCAGCATTTCCAGTAATTTTTTCTGCGCGATTTTTTCTATCTTTTTATATTCCCGTGCAATATGCGGGTTGTGATATTTGATAGGGGTGGGCAAATCCCCGGTGATAACTTCGCTGGCATCGTGATACATCGCCAGCAGCGCAATGCGTTCAGCATTCACATTGCCGCTGAATTTGCGGTTTTTGATAATCGCTAAAGCGTGTGCGACAAAGGCCACTTGCAGGCTGTGTTCAGAAACATTTTCTGTACGCACATTGCGCATAAGAGGCCAACGATTAATCAGTTTCAGACGGGAAAGATGGGCAAAAAAATGGCTCATACTCATTCTCTTACAGTGGGAAATTGCTTTTATTGTGATCGGTTGGCTGGGGTAAGTAAACTTCTTAATTTTTATCCCTTGGTTGCAGAGGTAAGATGCTGTTTATCCGGCAATGTTATAATCGTAGTGGATATATTTTTTTGAGAAATTGATTTTCCCATTCCGTTTTATATACAATTTGCATACAAAAATTTAATATAATTTACAATAGTTCATTATTCATTCAAGCGATCTCCTTTATCAAGTTTAATAAATGCGATGTTTAATTCTTTTATATCCCGCCAATGCCTTATATAATCACCATAGACTCTCTGGTGAAAATAAAAAAAAACGGGTTTGTGTTACCGGTAAAAAATGAAAATTGACTGACCTTATTTTGTAAAGCGTCGTCATTTGATATGGATTATGCCAGTCATCTCCACTTGCAAACCAAAACCGTAAAAATCTATGGGAATACTCAGTAAAAAGAAAGTAATGGAAATGGTTACTAGGGATTTCTCTGGCTGACAGATGACGTTTTCACCAGTGAAGACAAATCGGGAGAGTAATTTATCGGTGTAATCGGTATCGTTGTAATCGGTGTAGAAGAAAGTCGGTTTTCTTCTACACCGGTAGAACTCATGGTATGAATAATGCCTGTTATCAGTAATATCCGCTTATCAAATGGTTCTTATTTTTACTGATGATATTTGCCAATAAATCGGGCGAATTTCTGAATAGCCATCTCCAGTTCATCAAGCCTTGGCAGTGTTACGATACGGAAATGATCGGGTTCCGGCCAGTTAAATGCAGTTCCCTGCACGAGCAGGACTTTCTCCTGTAATAAGAGATCAAGCACCATCTTCTGGTCATCATGAACGTTAAAACGCTTCGCATCAATTTTCGGGAACATATATAAAGCTCCCTTAGGTTTCACACAGGAAACGCCAGGGATTTGATTAATTAATTCCCATGCTCGGTTACGTTGTTCATACAAACGACCACCAGGTAAAATGAATTCACTGATACTCTGGTAACCGCCTAACGCGGTTTGAATAGCGTGTTGCATTGGCACATTGGCGCATAAACGCATTGATGCCAGCATCTCCAAACCTTCAATATAGCTCTTGGCGTGCTTCTTCGGACCGTTTAATACCATCCAGCCCTGACGAAAACCGGCAACCCGATATGTTTTAGATAATCCGTTAAATGTTACCGTTAACAGGTCAGGGGCAAGTGCGGCAATTGAATGATGCTCTGCATCGTCATATAAGATTTTGTCGTAAATCTCATCAGCAAAAATAATCAAATTATGCTGACGGGCAATTTCAACAATTTCCAATAACAGCGCCTTACTATATACAGCACCCGTTGGATTATTGGGGTTAATAATCACAATCCCGCGCGTGCGAGGAGTAATTTTGTTACGGATATCATCTAAGTCAGGAAACCAATCTGACCCTTCATCACACATATAATGTACGGCTTTACCGCTGGAAAGTGAAACCGCTGCGGTCCAGAGAGGATAATCGGGGGCAGGAACCAGCATTTCATCACCGGTATTCAGTAATGCCTGCATTGCCTGAACGATTAATTCAGAAACACCATTGCCGATATAAATATCTTCAACACTCACATCCAGCATATTCCGGGCTTGATAATGTTGCATGATCGCTTTACGTGCAGAATACAGACCTTTTGAATCCGAATAACCCTGTGCTGTTGGTAAGTTGCGGATAACATCTACCAAGATTTCATCGGGTGCTTCAAAACCAAAAGGGGCTGGATTACCGATATTTAATTTGAGGACTTTGTTACCTTCTTCTTCAAGGCGTTTAGCTTCCTTGAGTACGGGGCCGCGGATGTCGTAACAAACATTATCTAATTTGCTGGATTTTTTAACTGCTAGCATAGAGAGTCTTACCTTAGTCTTGGTAAAAAGGGGGCCTGGCATATAGCGTCTGACATTTAATGTACTCTTCCCTCCAGGTGTTTTGAAGATGCATTGATATATTTGGTTAAAATGGTTGTTTTAGTAGGGATGTTGTTATTTTAGTATCTTTTTATGCAAATTATGTTAGTTTTAAATTCTAAATTTCACTATAATATTGAAATTATAATCTGAATTATTCTTGTTTTTTAGTGTGGATATGAGGCATTTTTAACGTCGCAGCGGTGTGGTCGCATGGTTGTGGGGGGAAAATGAGCGCGGTTCAATTTGCCAATAAAAGTTATTGTGTTTGTATAATTTATTCTTATGTATAAGATTTGTCTTGAATTGGCAATTGAGGACTATATATTTTAGAAAGATCGAACAATATTTTTGAGCATTTCTGGAAACTAGTTGTAAATTTATCTGAATAGGATTATCAAACATTAGTAATATTGTAGATTTTTACTTTATATTTAGTTTTTCTGATATAACTTATGTTATTCTTTGACGTGAGTCAGAAAACAAAATAACCAAACTAGAAATCACATATAGGGTGTTGTAAATAGGGATTGTCCTTAGTTTATTTAGGAATCCGAGTAACTTTTGCTAAGAGAGAGGAGAAAATAAAACCCACTATGGGTTCAATAGGTAAAAAAACAGCAGTAAATCTTTGCCCTATTTAATAGAGTAGAGTACTGTCTAATCGACGTTATTTAATTTGATAGTGCTTACGTAAAAACACCAGGTTAGTTAGTAATTAAAATCAAAAAAAAGTGATGAATAAACAATGATAAATGCAAATCGTCCGATAATGAATCTCGATCTCGATCTGCTAAGAACTTTTGTTGCTGTTGCTGATTTAAATACGTTCGCAGCAGCAGCAGCAGCAGTCTGCAGAACGCAATCGGCTGTAAGTCAGCAAATGCAACGTTTGGAGCAGTTGGTGGGCAGAGAGTTGTTTGCCCGTCACGGCCGTAATAAGCTTCTTACAGAGCATGGTCTTCAACTTCTTGGCTATGCAAGACAGATCCTGCGCGCTAATGATGATGCCAGTGCATCATTAACCTATAGCGATGCAGAAGGCGAGTTAAGAATCGGTGCATCCGATGATACTGTGGATACACTGCTCCCTTTTTTGTTAAATCGCATCGCTTCGGTTTATCCGCGGATGGCAATAGATGTTCGTATAAAGCGAACTCAATTTATTGAAAGTATGCTGGATAACCATGAGATCGATTTGGCGTTAACAACGGCAAAGATCAATCATCATCCACGGACTGTTCTGCGCTCGACACCGGTATTATGGCATTGCGCTCCTGATTTTCAGCTACAGCCAAGCGAGCCTGTGCCGCTGGTGGTGATGGATGAAACAAATCCATTCCGTCAGCTGGCGCTGGATACGCTGGATGAGGCTGGGGTATCGTGGCGTGTTGCTTATGAGGCTGCTTCTCTGTCGGCTGTTCGCACGGCAGTGAATGCAGAAGTCGGTATTACTGCCCGTCCTTTGGAAATGCAAAATGCTGATCTGCGTATTTTAGGCGAGAGTGAAGGGCTTCCTCGTTTGCCTGAAACCCAGTTCTCTCTATATAGACATAGTAATGAACAGAATGAATCTGTTCTGACTGTTTTTAGTGCGATAGAGAATAAGAAAACCCCATACACTATATCGGTTGTTTCTGAAGAGCCGCTTTCTGATGACGAAGATATTATTGATGAGTAATATCTAAGGCATTTACTTTTGCTAATACCTCCATTATGGATGAAAGGAGGTATTAGCTTTCCAGTTATATTTATAAGTAATCATCAACTAAACTCACCTTATTTTACCGTTATCATGATCATTGAATATACGGTAGCTTTTTTCCTAACCCCGCCCTGATTTGGTTAACAAATTGTTATATTGTTAACAAAGTAATAATTTGCAGAATTGATAAAATAAGAGTTTCTGTAGTTAACCGTGATTTTTTTCTTATCTTATGGATGAAAAATATAATTTCCTCAGATTTGAATGAATTATCATCAGTGTTAACATTTTTTTCTGCTGAATTGTGTACTTGATCAAAGAAATACCTCCTATGAAACAGTGGAAAGGCCGGTTTTTCCTGAGATAATGATGTAGTAAAAGCGAGTTATCGGTTAAACTGGATTCCGATGCTGTTTGCATGTCAAGTGACTGACACGTTTTAGCAGTGTGGTAGCACGATCCGTTAAGATTAAGTTTGTTGTTTGTAAATAAATGTTAGATTAATTTTGTCATAACAGACAAAATATTGTTGAGAGGAGTAAAAACCAAGAAGATTCACTCCATCAATCATTGATTAGCAGTGTTTCAGATTTGGTTGTTACCCCTTCCCTTGAATCGATGTGGTGCAACACTGCCAGACAAAAGAGCAGACATTTTTGACACCACTTTTGATGAGTAAGCAATGAGTATGTCAACATCCACTGAACTCTTTGCCCATCACTGGGCATTCGCGGTATTTCTTTTAGGTGCTTTCGGTCTGTGTGCTTTGATGCTGTTAGGGGCATTTTTTCTGGGCGGGAGAGCTAAAGCCCGGGCAAAACATATCCCTTATGAATCAGGTATTGATTCTGTCGGCAGTGCTCGTCTCCGTATGTCGGCCAAGTTCTATCTGGTCGCCATGTTCTTTGTCATCTTCGATGTCGAAGCCCTGTTTCTATATGCATGGTCAGTCTCTATCAAAGAGAGTGGTTGGTTAGGCTTTATCGAAGCAAGTATTTTCATTTTGGTGTTATTGGCAGGCTTGTTTTACCTGGTGCGTATTGGTGCGCTGAATTGGACGCCATCCCGATCAAGTCGTCAGGTAAGTAAACCAAGCGTTGTGATTAACATTAACAATAGTCATCCGCAGTAATAGCGAGGCATAAAGATGGATTATACGCTCACCCGCATAGATCCGAACGGTGAGAATGACCGTTATCCCCTGCAAAAACAGGAAATTGTCGCTGACCCACTGGAGCAACATGTCCACCGCAGTGTTTACATGGGCAAATTGGAACACGCCCTGCATGATTTGGTGAACTGGGGACGTAAAAACTCCCTGTGGCCTTATAACTTTGGTCTTTCCTGCTGTTATGTGGAAATGGCGACATCATTTACTGCCGTTCATGACGTCGCCCGTTTTGGCGCTGAAGTTTTGCGGGCGTCACCCCGTCAGGCGGATTTTATGGTGGTCGCTGGAACCTGTTTCACCAAAATGGCCCCGGTTATTCAGCGTCTTTATGACCAGATGCTTGAGCCGAAATGGGTTATCTCAATGGGAGCCTGCGCCAACTCTGGTGGTATGTACGATATCTACTCTGTGGTTCAGGGGGTTGATAAGTTTATCCCCGTTGATGTTTATATCCCTGGTTGTCCTCCCCGTCCTGAAGCTTATATGCAGGCTCTGATGTTGTTGCAGGAGTCGATCGGCAAAGAACGTCGCCCATTGTCTTGGGTCGTGGGCGATCAAGGGGTTTACCGTGCCAATATGCAGTCAGAAAGAGAACGTAAGCACGGGGAACGTATCGCAGTGAAAAATCTGCGTACGCCAGATGAAGTTTAGGGCTTTTAGCCGTACAGCGTAACCAGAGCAATGTGTTGCGATAACAATACCTGATCAAAACAAACACTGATCAAAGCGTTGTGGTGAAGAATGATGATAGATCAGATAGCGCAAGAAAGTGCCCGGCCTGCGTGGCAAACTCATGACCATCTTGATGATCCGGTCGTGAGTGAACTACGTAACCATTTTGGCCCGGATGCCTTTACTGTTCAGCCAACCCGCACCGGTATACCGGTTGTCTGGGTAAAGCGTGAACAATTACTGGAAGTAATCACTTTTCTGAAAAAACTGCCTAAGCCTTATGTCATGCTATTTGATTTGCATGGCATGGATGAACGCCAGCGTACTCACCGCCAGGGGCTGCCTGACGCGGATTTTTCTGTGTTTTATCATTTGCTCTCTATTGAACGTAACCGCGACATTATGTTGAAGGTCGCGCTCAGTGAGAAAGATTTGCATCTCCCAACTGCAACTCCTCTGTTTCCAAATGCCAACTGGTATGAACGCGAAACATGGGAGATGTTCGGGATTGTCTTTAACGGCCACCCGAACCTGCGCCGCATTATGTTGCCGCCGACCTGGGAAGGGCATCCGCTGCGTAAGGACTATCCGGCCCGTGCGACAGAGTTCGATCCTTTCGAACTAACCCGACAGAAAGAAGATCTGGAAATGGAAGCGTTGACTTTCAAGCCGGAAGAGTGGGGAATGAAACGGGGTACCGATAATGAGGACTTTATGTTCCTTAACCTTGGTCCTAACCATCCTTCTTCTCATGGCGCATTCCGTATCATTCTTCAATTGGATGGCGAAGAGATTGTCGATTGTGTACCGGATGTCGGCTATCACCATCGCGGTGCGGAAAAAATGGGTGAGCGCCAGTCTTGGCACAGCTATATTCCCTATACAGACCGTATTGAGTACCTTGGTGGTTGCGTCAACGAAATGCCTTATGTGCTGGCGGTGGAAAAACTGGCGGGTATTGAGGTGCCTGACCGGGTGAAAACCATTCGTGTCATGTTGTCGGAATTGTTCCGGATTAATAGCCACCTGTTGTATATCTCGACCTTTATTCAGGACGTCGGTGGGATGACGCCGGTGTTTTTCGCCTTTACTGACCGCCAAAAAATTTATGATCTGGTGGAAGCGATAACCGGTTTCCGTATGCATCCGGCCTGGTTCCGTATTGGCGGTGTGGCGCATGATCTGCCGCGTGGTTGGGATAAATTGCTGAGTGATTTCTTGGACTGGATGCCGAAACGCCTTGATTCCTATGTGAAAGCGGCGTTGAAAAACAGCATCCTGAAAGGCCGTTCTATTGGCGTTGCCGCCTATAATTCCAAACAAGCTCTTGACTGGGGCACGACCGGAGCTGGTTTGCGGGCGACGGGTGTTGCATTTGACGTGCGTAAATGGCGCCCATACTCTGGCTATGAAAATTTTGAGTTCGACGTGCCTATTGGTAATAACGGCGACTGTTATGACCGTGTGATGCTGAAAGTTGAAGAAGTGCGCCAAAGCATGCGGATCCTGAAACAGTGTCTGAAAAATATGCCTGAAGGCCCATTCAAGGCCGATCACCCACTGACGACGCCGCCACCGAAAGAACGTACTTTGCAGCATATTGAAACCATGATTAACCACTTCCTGCAAGTGTCATGGGGACCGGTAATGCCGGCAAATGAGTCTTTCCAGATGATTGAAGCAACTAAGGGTATCAACAGTTACTATCTGACCAGTGACGGCAGTACCATGAGTTATCGTACCCGTGTCCGTACACCGAGTTTCCCTCATTTACAGCAGATTCCTTCGGTGATCCGCGGTAGCTTGGTTTCTGACCTGATCGTGTATCTGGGCAGTATTGATTTTGTTATGTCTGATGTGGATCGCTAACTATGCAAAGTGAAATTAACGCGAATGCTCAACAGGCGCGCCTTGATGTGGTTAACGTGACAGAGTCTCAGGCAAAAGCAGATTTTGTACTGAGCGCCGAAGAGCACGATGCGATTGAGCATGAAAAACACCACTATGAAGACCCGCGTGCCGCTTCTATCGAAGCATTGAAAATTGTGCAGAAGCATCGTGGTTGGGTGCCGGATGGCGCCATTTACGCGATTGCTGATGTTCTTGGTATTCCCGCCAGTGATGTGGAAGGCGTGGCGACGTTTTACAGCCAGATTTACCGTCAGCCAGTGGGCCGCCATATTATCCGTTACTGTGACAGCGTGGTTTGCCACATTACCGGTTATCAGGATGTCCAAGCCGCTATTGAAAGGCATTTGAAAATCTGTCCGGGCCAGACGACCCAAGACGGGCGTTTTACGCTGCTGCCAACTTGTTGTCTGGGTAATTGTGATAAAGGTCCGACCATGATGATCGATGACGATACTCACAGTTCGGTCAAACCTGAAGAGATTGAGAAGTTACTGGAGCAGTATCCATGACAGCACATTCAGGAATAAAAGAAATGATCCGTACTGAGGAAACCCATCCTCTTACCTGGCGTCTGCGTGATGACAAACAGCCGGTATGGCTGGATGAGTACCGCAGCAAAAGTGGTTACTGCGGCGCTGAAAAAGCGCTGAAAGGCATGGCTCCGGCGGAAGTGGTTTCTCTGGTAAAAGACGCTGGGCTGAAAGGCCGTGGAGGCGCCGGTTTCTCCACCGGTCTGAAATGGAGTCTGATGCCAAAAGACGAAAGCATGAATATCCGTTATCTGCTGTGTAACGCAGATGAAATGGAGCCGGGTACTTACAAAGATCGCCTGTTAATGGAGCAACTTCCTCACCTGCTGGTGGAAGGAATGCTGATCAGTGCGTTTGCCCTGAAAGCTTATCGTGGTTATATCTTCCTGCGTGGTGAATATGTAGAAGCGGCGGTGCATCTGCGTAAAGCCATTGAAGAAGCTAAAGCGGCAGGTTTACTGGGTAAAAACATTATGGGCAGCGGCTTTGATTTTGAGCTGTTTGTTCATACTGGCGCAGGGCGCTATATTTGTGGTGAAGAGACCGCGCTGATTAATTCCCTTGAAGGTCGCCGGGCTAACCCTCGCTCAAAACCGCCATTTCCAGCCACTTCCGGCGCATGGGGCAAACCCACTTGTGTCAATAACGTTGAAACTTTATGCAACGTTCCCTCAATTCTTGAATTCGGTAAAGAGTGGTATATCGGCCTGAGTGCGGGCAAGAGTAAAGATGCCGGTACTAAACTGATGGGATTCTCCGGTCGGGTGAAAAATCCGGGGTTGTGGGAGTTGCCATTCGGTGTGACTGCTCGTGAAATTCTCGAAGATTATGCTGGCGGCATGCGTGACGGCCTGAAATTCAAAGCGTGGCAACCGGGTGGCGCAGGGACAGACTTCTTGACCGCTGACCATCTGGATCTGCCAATGGATTTCGAAAATATCGCTAAAGCGGGCAGCCGTCTGGGCACTGCATTGGCAATGGCTGTTGACCATGAAATCAACATGGTTTCTTTGACCCGTAATCTTGAAGAATTCTTTTCCCGTGAATCCTGCGGCTGGTGTACGCCATGCCGTGACGGACTGCCGTGGAGCGTGAAAATTCTGCGGGCATTAGAACGTGGCGAAGGGCAGCCGGGGGATATCGAAACGTTGGAACAGCTCTGTCGCTTCCTTGGGCCGGGTAATACATTCTGTGCTCACGCACCCGGGGCTGTGGAACCATTACAGAGTGCCATCAAATATTTCCGTGATGAATTCGAAGCTGGAATTGTGACCAAAAACTATGGGAATTCCCACCTGATTGCGGGTATCCAACCAAACCTGCTAAAGCAGCGTTGGTAATGGGTTCTTCACGAAATTAGCAGAATTTTTGATTAACACTTGCTGAAAAGCAGGTCACTTGGAAGCATGCTGACTATGGCTACGATACATGTAGACGGCAAAAAATATGATGTAAACGGGGCTGATAACCTGTTACAAGCTTGCCTCTCTTTGGGGCTAGATATTCCTTATTTTTGCTGGCATCCGGCGCTGGGAAGCGTTGGCGCTTGCCGCCAATGTGCGGTAAAGCAATACCAAAATGCGGATGATACGCGCGGTCGTCTGATTATGTCCTGTATGACTCCGGCAATGGATGGCGCCTTTATCTCTATTGATGATGAAGAGGCTAAACAGTTCCGTGAGAGTGTGGTTGAGTGGTTAATGACTAACCACCCGCATGATTGCCCGGTGTGTGAAGAAGGGGGCAACTGCCACTTGCAGGATATGACCGTGATGACCGGCCATACATTCCGTAAATACCGTTTCACTAAGCGAACTCATAATAACCAGGAATTGGGGCCGTTTATTTCTCATGAAATGAACCGCTGTATTGCCTGTTATCGTTGTGTGCGCTACTACAAAGACTACGCTGATGGCACGGATTTTGGTGTCTATGGCGCTCACGATAATATCTATTTCGGTCGTCCTGAAAGCGGCACGCTGGAAAGTGAGTTCTCTGGTAATTTGGTTGAAATCTGCCCGACCGGGGTATTCACGGACAAAACCCATTCTGAACGTTATAACCGTAAATGGGACATGCAGTTTGCGCCAAGCATCTGCCAGCAGTGCAGTATTGGCTGTAACACTAGCCCGGGGGAGCGTTATGGTGAATTACGCCGTATTGAAAATCGTTATAACGGCACGGTAAACCACTACTTTATGTGTGACCGCGGTCGTTTTGGTTACGGTTATGTCAACCGTAAAGACCGTCCTCGTCAACCACAGCAACTGCGTGGCGATCATTGGATCTCGCTTAACGCTGAACAGGCCATGCAGGGTGGGGCGGATATTTTGCGTCAGGCCAAAAATGCTATTGGTATTGGTTCACCACGCGCCAGCCTGGAAAGCAACTTTGCCTTGCGTGAACTGGTGGGGGCGGAAAACTTCTATAGCGGGATTGCCGCTGCTGAACAGCAACGTCTTGATATGATGCTGGAAATTCTCCAGCAGGGTGGTGTTTATACTCCATCGCTGCGTGAAATTGAAAGCTATGATGCGGTACTGATTTTAGGTGAAGACTTGACTCAGACCGGCGCCCGTATGGCACTGTCCGTTCGTCAGGCGGTGAAAGGCAAAGCCCGCGAAATGGCGGCAGCTCAGAAAGTCGCTGACTGGCAGATTGCCGCGGTGATGAATATCGGCCAGCATGCTAAATATCCCCTATTTGTGACTAACGTGGATGATACCCGTCTGGATGATATCGCGGCGTGGAATTACCGTGCGCCGGTTGATGATCAGGCTCGTTTTGGTTTCGCCGTCGCTCATGCATTGGATAACACTGCGCCGGCGGTCGAAAATTTACCTGACGAACTGAAAGCGAAAGTGGAAATGGTTGCGCAGGCACTGATTGGCGCGAAGAAACCACTGATTATCAGCGGCAGTAACGTGGGCAGTGATGCGATCATTCAGGCAGCGGCCAATGTTGCCTGGGCGCTGAAAGATAAAGGCTCAGATGTCGGCCTGTCATTTGTCGCGATCTATGCGAACAGCATTGGATTGGGAATGATGGAGGCTCAACCACTGGATGTTGCTTTGCAACGTATCAGCAGTGGTCAATCTGATACGGCTATCGTGATGGAAAATGATCTCTACCGGCATGCGGCAGCTGATAAGGTCGATGACGCACTGAACAAGCTGAAAAACCTGATTGTGGTTGACCATCAGCGCACGGCTATCATGGATAAAGCCCATCTGATTCTTCCGGCTGCCAGTTTTGCAGAAAGCGACGGCACGCTGGTGAATCAGGAAGGCCGGGCGCAGCGTTATTTCCAGGTTTTCCAGCCCTCTTTCTACGACAAATCCGTGGTGATGCTGGAGAGCTGGCGTTGGCTGCACTCCCTGCACATGACTTATACCGAATGTCATTTAGATTGGACTCAGCTTGACCATGTCATTGATGCCTGTGTTGACGTGATGCCACAGCTTAAGGGCATTGTTGATGCTGCGCCTGATTCCACATTCCGCATCCGTGGTCAGAAACTGGCGCGTTCACCGCACCGTTACAGCGGCCGTACTGCGATGCTGGCGAATCTCAGTGTCCATGAGCAGCGTCAGCCTCAGGATATTGACTCGCCGTTTGCTTTCTCAATGGAAGGCAACAATAGCCCTGATGCCTTTCGTCAGCAGGTTCCGTTTGCCTGGGCGCCGGGCTGGAACTCACCGCAGGCATGGAATAAATTCCAGGCGGAGGTCGGGGGTCATTTGCGCTTTGGTGATCCGGGGGTACGTCTGATTGAAACAACTGACGGTGGTCTGAACTACTTTGATCAGATTCCGGCGGAATTTTCTGTACAGGATAACCAATGGGTCGTCGCTCCTTACCACCACCTGTTTGGCAGTGAAGAATTAACCCAACGTTCCGATGTGATTCAGGAACGCATGCCGGAGCCTTATGTGATGCTCAATAACAAAGATGCGGATCAACTGGGTGTGAAAACAGGTTCTGTTCTGGAGTTTGATTGTTTTGGTCAGCAACTGCGCTTGGCAGTCCGTCTGAGTGAAAAGCTCGCTCAGGGTCAGATTGGCTTACCAATGGGAATGCCGGGTATTCCTCCGGTACTGGCGGGTGTTTCAGTGAATAATCTGCGGGAGGCGGCACAATGAGTTGGTTAACCTCCGACGTTATTGATGTACTGATCGCTATTCTGAAATCAGTGGTGATCTTGGTGGTGGTGGTTGCCTGCGGGGCGTTGATGAGTTTTGGTGAACGACGTTTGCTGGCGCTGTTCCAGAACCGTTATGGGCCAAACCGTGTCGGTTGGGGCGGATCATTACAGATCGTGGCCGACATGATCAAAATGTTCTTCAAAGAGGACTGGGTGCCGCGTTTTGCTGACCGGTTGATCTTCACCTTAGCGCCTGTTATTGGTTTCTGTTCTCTGTTGCTTGCCTTTGCCATTGTGCCGATTACGCCTAACTGGATGGCTGCGGATCTCAACATCGGCATTTTATTCTTCATGATGATGGCGGGTCTGGCTGTCTACGCGGTTTTGTTTGCCGGGTGGGCAAGTAACAACAAATACTCCCTGTTGGGGGCGATGCGTGCTTCTGCACAGACACTGAGTTATGAGGTGTTTCTCGGCCTCTCTTTTATGGGCGTTGTTGCACAGGCCGATTCTTTCAATATGGTGGATATCGTCAACGCACAGGAACACATGTGGAATATCATTCCGCAATTCTTTGGCTTCCTGACTTTTGCTATCGCGGGTGTGGCCGTGTGTCACCGTCACCCATTTGACCAGCCGGAAGCAGAACAGGAGTTGGCTGATGGTTACCACATTGAATACTCCGGTATGAAATTTGGTCTGTTCTTCGTTGGTGAATATATCGGTATTGTCACGGTTTCTGCCCTAATTGTGACAATGTTCTTTGGTGGTTGGCACGGTCCATTCCTGCCGCCGTTTGTCTGGTTTGCGCTGAAAACTGCGTTCTTCATGGTGATGTTTATCCTGATACGTGCATCTTTACCGCGCCCGCGTTATGACCAGGTAATGGCGTTTGGCTGGAAAATCTGTTTGCCGCTGACCTTACTAAACCTGCTGGCGACTGCGGCAGTGATTTTGTACAACGCTCAATAAGGGGGGAATGAACCATGACATTGAAAGAGTTAGCGGTTGGTTTCGCCACCCAGGTACGCAGTATTTGGATGATTGGCCTGCATGCCTTTCATAAGCGCGAAACCCAAATGTATCCTGAAGAACCGGTTTATTTGCCACCCCGTTACCGTGGCCGTATTGTGTTGACGCGCGATCCGGACGGCGAAGAGCGTTGTGTTGCCTGTAACCTGTGTGCGGCAGTTTGCCCGGTCGGCTGTATCTCATTGCAAAAGGCCGAACATAAAGATGGTCGCTGGTATCCGGAGTTTTTCCGCATTAACTTCTCACGCTGCATCTTCTGCGGCCTGTGCGAAGAGGCTTGCCCGACTACCGCAATCCAGTTAACGCCGGATTTCGAAATGGGGGAGTTTAAGCGCCAGGATCTGGTGTATGAAAAAGATGACCTGACGATTTCGGGTCCGGGTAAATATCCTGATTATAACTTTTACCGTAAGACAGGTATGGCGATTGACGGCAAATCAAAAGGTGAAGCCGACAACGAAGCGAAACCTATCGACGTTAAAAGCCTGTTGCCGTAAGGAGCGATATTCATGGAATTTACGTTTTATACCGCCGGGCTGGTTGCGATATTGGCAACCATCAGGGTGATTACACACACCAATCCGATACACGCGCTTTTGTATTTGATTGTTTCTCTGCTGGCGCTTTCAGCGGTGTTTTTTTCGCTGGGCGCTTATTTTGCCGCGGCGCTGGAGATCATCGTTTACGCCGGGGCCATTATGGTGCTGTTCGTTTTCGTGGTGATGATGCTTAACCTTGGCAGATCTGTTGTTGAACAGGAGCGTATTTGGCTGAAACCGCGAACTTGGGTTGGCCCGGGTTTGCTGTCAGCCGTGTTGCTTATCGTGCTGGTGTATACCATTGTCAACGTTTCTCATGGTGATATTGCCGACAATATCTCAGGTGAAGTTGTCAGCGCCAAAGAAGTGGGCATCAGCCTGTTTGGCCCATATGTGCTGGCCGTTGAACTGGCCTCTCTGTTGTTACTGGCCGGTATGGTGGTGGCTTATCACATTGGCCGTGAACACAAACAGGGTGAAGTTCTCAGCAACCGAAACGCGGAGGAGCAACCATGATACCTCTTCAACATGGACTAATTTTGGCGGCAATCCTATTTGTTCTGGGCCTGACCGGGCTCATTATCCGTCGTAATCTGTTGTTTATGTTAATTGGCCTTGAAGTGATGATTAATGCTGCGGCCTTGGCTTTTGTGGTGGTAGGCAGCTATTGGGGTCAGCCGGATGGTCAGGTGATGTTCATTCTGGCTATTAGCCTGGCTGCGGCAGAGGCGAGTATTGGCCTGGCGCTGTTATTGCAGCTTTATCGTCGTCGCCAGAGTCTGAATATTGATACAGTCAGTGAGATGCGCGGATGAACTTACTCTATTTAACAATTCTGCTGCCACTGCTGGGATTTTTGCTGTTGGCATTTTCCCGTGGCCGCTGGTCTGAAAACACATCAGCCACCGTTGGGATTGGTTCTGTTGGTCTGGCTGCGCTGGTGACTTTGTGGGTTGCTATTGATTTCAACAGCCAGAATGTGGCGGGTGATCTGGTTTACAGTCAAAACTTGTGGAACTGGATGGAAGTCGGGGATTTCAGTATTCCTTTCACTCTGGTTCTCGATGGTTTGTCTCTGACCATGCTGAGTGTGGTCACCGGTGTCGGTTTCCTGATCCATATGTATGCCTCATGGTATATGCGTGGTGAAGAGGGTTATTCCCGTTTCTTCGCTTATACCAACCTGTTTATTGCCAGCATGGTGATACTGGTTCTGGCAGATAACATGATGCTGATGTATCTCGGTTGGGAAGGGGTGGGGCTGTGCAGTTATCTGCTGATTGGCTTCTACTATACCAACCCGGCAAATGGCGCTGCGGCAATGAAAGCCTTTGTCGTTACCCGTGTGGGCGACGTCTTCCTGGCTATCGGCATGTTTATTCTGTATGACAATCTGGGAACCTTGAACTTCCGCGAATTGGCGGTTTTGGCTCCGCAACATCTGGAAGCCGGTTCTTCGGTGATTACTTGGGCGACCCTGATGATATTAGGGGGAGCAGTCGGTAAATCAGCTCAATTGCCGTTACAAACCTGGCTGGCCGATGCGATGGCTGGTCCGACGCCAGTTTCTGCGCTTATTCACGCCGCAACGATGGTGACCGCAGGGGTTTATCTGGTTGCCCGCAGCCACGGTCTGTTCTTGATGGCCCCGGAAATCCTGCAACTGGTTGGGACTATTGGCGCTGTCACTCTAGTGTTGGCAGGTTTTGCTGCGTTGGTGCAAACCGATATTAAACGTGTACTGGCTTACTCAACGATGAGTCAGATTGGCTACATGTTCCTGGCATTGGGTGTTCAGGCGTGGGATGCGGCAATTTTCCACCTGATGACGCATGCATTCTTTAAGGCGCTGTTATTCCTGGCATCCGGTTCCGTCATCCTGGCCTGTCATCACGAGCAGAATATTTTCAAAATGGGTGGCTTGCGTAAATCCATTCCACTGGTTTATGCCTGCTTCCTGGTCGGTGGCGCGGCGCTATCGGCGTTGCCAATCGTCACTGCCGGTTTCTACAGTAAAGATGAAATTCTGTGGGGGGCAATGTCACATGGTCATATCAATCTGATGCTGGCGGGTTTGGCAGGTGCGTTTATGACCTCTTTGTATACCTTCCGTATGATTTTTATCGTGTTCCACGGTGAGGCGAAAACCAAAGCGCACTCTGTTAAAGGGATTACCCATCACCTGCCATTACTGGTATTGCTGGTGCTTTCCACCTTTGTGGGCGCACTGATTGCGCCACCACTGGCGGGTGTGTTGCCGGTAGACCATGCAACGAGCGATACAGGTAAAATGATGCTGGAAGTGGTTTCTGGTGTGGTTGCGGTTGCAGGTATTTTGCTGGCGATGGCACTGTATTTAGGTAAACGTCAGTTGGTGAATAGCGTGGCGCAAAGTGCTCCGGGACGCTTCTTTTCCGTATGGTGGTTTAATGCCTGGGGCTTTGATGTTCTATATGACTGGGTATTTGTTAAGCCATTTAAGAGCATTACCCATTTGTTGCGAAACGATCCGCTAAATTCACTGATGAATATTCCGGCGGTGTTATCACGCTGGAGTAACAAAGGTCTTAGCCTGAGTGAAAACGGACAAGTCCGTTGGTACGTTGCCTCTATGGGGTTGGGTGCAGTGCTGGTTTTAGCTCTGCTGCTACTGGTTTAATTTAAGGGACACATTGCGCCATGCTATTACCTTGGCTAATTCTTTTGCCCTTCATCGGAGGTTTGCTGAGTTGGCAGACTGAACGCTTTGGTACCCGTGTACCACGTTGGATCGCGTTAATTTCGATGGGGTTGACTCTGGTGCTCTCACTGCAATTGTGGTTGCAGGGGGGCTATACCCTGGCTAATCCGCAGGGGATCCCGCAATGGCAATCAGAATTTCTTATGCCGTGGATCCCACGTTTTGGTATCAGCATTCACCTTGCACTGGATGGCTTATCCTTGCTGATGGTCGTATTGACTGCGTTGTTGGGGCTGATGGCTATTCTCTGTTCATGGACGGAAAACCAGCCGTATCAGGGATTCTTCCACTTGAACCTGCTGTGGATCCTGGGTGGTGTGATGGGGGTGTTCCTCGCTATCGACATGTTCCTGTTCTTCTTCTTCTGGGAAATGATGTTGGTGCCGATGTACTTCCTGATTGCATTGTGGGGACACAGAGGATCTGGCGGTAAGACCCGTATCACCGCAGCGACCAAATTCTTCATTTATACCCAGGCGAGCGGTCTGGTGATGCTGATTGCGATTATGGCGCTGGTATTGGTGCACTACAACGGGACAGGCGAATGGACATTCAGTTATGAGAAATTGCTGAATACGCCGATGTCACATACCGTTCAATACCTGCTGATGTTGGGTTTCTTCATCGCCTTTGCGGTAAAAATGCCGGTTGTGCCTTTGCATGGATGGTTGCCGGATGCTCACAGTCAGGCGCCAACCGCAGGTTCTGTTGACCTGGCGGGGATCTTGCTGAAAACGGCGGGTTATGGTCTGTTGCGTTTTGGCTTGCCGTTGTTCCCGGAGGCTTCTCATGAATTCACCCCAATCGCGATGTGGCTGGGTGTGCTTGGGATCTTCTATGGCGCATGGATGGCATTCAGCCAGACAGATATCAAACGCCTGATTGCTTATACCAGTATCTCGCATATGGGATTTGTGTTGATAGCGATTTACTCTGGCAGTCAGCTTGCTTACCAGGGGGCGATTATCCAGATGATTGCTCATGGTTTATCAGCCGCGGGCCTGTTTATTCTCTGTGGTCAGCTTTATGAGCGCTTGCATACCCGTGATATGAGTTTAATGGGTGGTTTGTGGCGACGAGTGCAGTTTTTGCCTGCATTATCGCTGTGCTTTGCTGTTGCGACACTGGGGATGCCGGGAACCGGTAACTTTGTCGGTGAGTTTATGATTCTGTTTGGCAGTTTTAGTGAATACACGTTAATTATCACGATTTCTGTGTTCGGCTTGGTTTTCGCTTCTGTATATGCCCTGTATATGATGCAGCGTGCTTATTACGGAGCGCCAAAATCAGATGAACCACTAAGACGGATGGATATGCGGGAAATATCTATTGTCATGTTGTTGTTGATATTACTGGTGGTGATGGGTTTCTACCCACAACCTATCCTTGATACTTCAGCGGCAGCGATGGATAACATCCAGACCTGGTATTCAGCTTCAATTTCAACTACAAGGCCGTAATTCGCCATGACAATAACTCCTCAACAACTGATCGCGCTGTTACCGCTGTTGATCGTCGGATTGACGGTAGTGGTTGTGATGCTGTCCATTGCGTGGCGACGCGATCACTTTATCAATACCACGCTGACCGTAGTAGGTTTGAATCTGGCTCTGCTGTCCCTCTACTTTGTTGGGCAGCAGGACGCGATGGATGTCACACCACTGGTTCATGTGGACGGCTACGCTATGCTCTATATCGGCTTGGTGCTGGTTGCGAGCTTGGCAACTTCTACTTTCGCTTATTCCTGGCTGGAAAATTATCCGGATAACAAAGAAGAGTTCTACCTGCTGGTGCTGATTGCGACCGTAGGCGGTATTCTTCTGGCTTGTGCAAACCATCTGGCGTCATTGTTTATCGGTATTGAACTGCTTACTTTGCCGCTATTTGGTTTGATTGGTTATGCATATCGTCAGAGACGTTCTCTGGAAGCGGCGATTAAGTACATGCTACTGTCTGCGGCGGCATCGTCTTTCATGCTGTTTGGTATTGCGTTGCTCTATGCGGAATCCGGCGATCTCTCTTTTGCTGCATTGGGGCATCGTTTGTCTGACAGCTATATCTATCAACCTTTAATACTGGCAGGTTTGGGTATGATGGTTGTTGGTCTTGGCTTCAAATTGTCGCTGGTCCCTTTCCATCTTTGGACGCCGGATGTTTATCAGGGGGCACCTGCACCTGTTTCTACCTTTCTGGCAACCGCCAGTAAGATAGCGATTTTCGCAGTAGTGATGCGTCTGTTCGTTGAAGCGCCGATGGCGGACAATGAAGCGCTGCGTACGGTATTAACCGTCATTGCGATTGCCTCTATGTTGTTCGGTAACTTAATGGCGCTGACCCAGACGAATATCAAACGCCTGCTTGGTTACTCTTCTATTGCGCACTTAGGTTATCTGTTAGTGGCGCTGGTAGCGGTACAAAACCATCAGCTTTCAGAAGAAACCGTGGGTATCTACCTGGCGGGTTATCTGTTTAGCAGCATCGGTGCGTTTGGTGTCGTTAGCTTGATGTCCAGCCCATATAAAGGGCCGGATGCGGATTCCCTCTACTCATACCGTGGTCTGTTTTGGTATAAACCGATTTTGTCTGCGGTCATGACGGTGATGATGTTATCACTGGCGGGTATCCCAATGACGCTGGGCTTTATTGGTAAGTTCTATGTGATTGTCGTGGGTGTGCAATCTGAACTGTGGTGGCTGACTGCGGCGGTGGTTCTTGGCAGTGCTATCGGCCTTTATTACTATCTGAGAGTGATGGTCAGTCTGTACTTACACGCGCCGAAAGCCCTTAACCGTGATGCACCAAGGAATTGGGCCTTAACTGCCGGCGGGATGGTCGTTCTGATTTCTGCATTATTAGTGCTGGCGCTGGGTATCTGGCCTCAGCCACTGATTGATGTGGTGCAACAAGCGAAAATCATTCTCTAAATAGTCAGTCGGTTGTGATGAATTATTTGGAATAATCGAAACCCGGTAAGGTTGTCCTTACCGGGTTAGTTTTGAAAATATTTTGGTTATAAAAATAAAATCTTTTATTGATTAAAATAGTCTCGTCATATGATTTTAGGTTTTCTATTAAAACCATGTCTATTTAAATGATGTTTAAATAAATCAGCAAGTTCATTTAATAATGTTTTATTACAGGGGGATTAATTAGCTAGAAAGGTTATAATATTTAAATGGATATTTAAGCGTTAACAGAGTGCGAAAATAACTTTGAAAAGTAACGTTATAAATTTATTTTAGCGTTAAATTACATTAAAGGTATGATTTAAATAAAACCGTAAAAAAGCAATGTTATTGGACAGGGTAAAATAGTGCAAAAAATTTAAACGGACATATTTAATGTATTGCGGCATTGCATAATAAATACAACATAATAACGATAAAAGTAATCCAGTTTGTACTTTGTTAAATCATTTATTTTCGGATTTTGTCATTCGTATTCTTTATAAACGATTATTTGACTGGCGGATAAAAATTTAATCTCTAGTTGAAAACGTTATTAAAATCGGTTGATTTTTTAAATATACTGTCTGATTAATCTATTGCATATTCTTATTTATTCTTTTTACCGGGTATATAAGCATTAATAAAGCCAATTCCTTTTTCTCATTTTCCACTGATAGCTTTATGATAGGTAGGTTTTAAACTACTTTTAATGCCTGGTTTCTATTAAGTTTAATCATCAGGTATATTGTGTTTTACATTTAATCAACGTTAGTCATACTTGCTTTTTATCTTTATTGGTATTGTTTCACTGGCAATTTTTAATAGCTTTCATAAATTACACTCCTTTCTTTTATCTTTATAAATCAGACGGTAAATAGCTTGATGGTATAAATATTTTTCTTTATATTTTTTAGGAAAATATTATTTTTTCGCTGATTTTTTTAAATTTTCTGTTAATGGTTAATGAGCTTCGGTTAAATTTGATTAACGTCTTTTTAAAAAACTGCGCTTATATTTAAATTTGTCTTTTATATAAAAGATTTAATATCTCTGTTTTTGTTTTTTTAAATGGTTATGGCAGGTTAGGTAAATGTAAAATAAGCCGAAGATAATATCGTCGGTAAATACATTAAACATGACAGGGAATAAGCCGTTTTTAGTCACTCTGTACCTTTTAAAATCTGGCGTTAATGGATACCTGTTTTTTTTACCCTTAGCGAATTAATCACTGAAAAAGAAAACAGTTTGCCGATCACCAAAAATGAAAGAATCAGCTCAAAGTTAAATGGCCTGAGTCTGGTGGAGTTCCGGACTTAGGTATTAGAGAGAATTTATGGTCACCCTGTTAGCGTACCGCTTATCGGGCGACCATCTCATTAAAGTCCTAAAGAGGCTTAAACATTTATGTGCTATGTAGTTAAGCAGCTTTGTTGCGCTTATTGACTGATTTTCTTTTTTTACTTTTCATTGCATTGCTGTGAGTTTCAATAAGAATCCGTTTTTTTTCACAATTAGCAAAGCGATTTAAAACTTGTCTGATTAGTGGTTGATAACCTAAGCCATTAAGGTCAGCTATCATTTTAAAGTCTTCTATCAGAGACTTATTTAATCTGATTGATATTAGCTGTAACTCCAATGCTTCATTAATCAGATCTTCTGTCATATCATCAGATACTTTAACGTGAGCCTCACTGCAACCGAGCTCACGGTTATCCCATGCTTCATCAGTGGAAGCTATCAGGTTATTTGTTCGCTTATCAGTTTGTTTGCTCATTTTTCTGTTCCTAGACCGTATTTTTCGTAAATTCTCAATTCATCTTCATTAGGTGAGTATGCTGTCCTTATAGCAACCCCTTTTTCTGGGTAATAGATAAAGACTATCTTTAACTTAACACCATAATCAGTTTCAGATATAAACCACTTAGTTGGCGGGTCAGTTCTGTTGTCTTCTCTTGTGTCCTCAAGAAAACGCCCGACCCGATTACAAAAACACTGGAGTACATCCTCTTCATTAACCGGAGGGATTTTACCTGCTAACTTCAACCTGATTTTTGATGATATCAAGAGCTTCATGTGGTTCGGTGTCTTTAACTCATGGTTGATTTGTATATACAGATTACACCACGAAACAGATCTAAACAACTCAATATAACTCACATAAAATCAAAGAAATTTTGTATTACAAACAGATGAAATGCACTAGCTGTTTATCATTTTGTATATACAAAATGATATGGCTAACCAACAAATCTATGTTTCCCCTTTTTTGCGACACTGATTTTGATGTATGGTGTGTTCGCTTAAATCTATCCGGCGTCTGCTGGGAACCTGTTCCCGCGCCACGATGGGTTTTGATGGTCGCCGATTTGTTCTCGACTCATTGATTTTTATTCCCCTGCTCATCTTTCTGCACTTGCAAATCCAATCCGGTGAATAGTGTTGTGGCGAACAGATCGCTAGATTGGTCAATAACCTGACCCGGTAAGGCTACCCTTACCGGGTTATTGTGAGTTGTTGATAACGCTTTCTTCCCCCTGAGCTGTACTTCACATAAGTTTCATTGACCTATTATGCTTATACTTTGTATTACCTGGTGAAAGCCCGGGGACAGTTGTGTTTAGCTCAATAGGAGCGTGCTGTATTGCGACTCCAGATTATTAAGGAAGTTCAGCTGATTATGTATGAGTTTGGTCAGATCTTGCTGGTCAGTTTTATTGTCTATTGTCTCCTGTAATTGATTGGCAAATATGCTCCATACTTGTTCCAATGTTGTTGCCTGGCTTAGTAGTGTGGTGCGCTCTGTCTCGATTTGTTGTGCAGCGCTGATACCGGTAATGCGTTTTTCTGTCTCTTTCAACTGGTTTTTCAGGTTATCGGACACCTTATTCAACTGAGTAATTTGCTCATCCAGTTTGGATCTGGCATCAGCTAATTCTATATATTTCAGACCCTTAGAAATATTGTCGAGAATCTTTTTGGCGATTTCAATTCCCTGCTTAAGTGCCTGTTTGATGGCCTCTTTTTTAGGGTTGCTTATGTCCAATTTGTCCACTTCGCTGGCATTGGGAATGTAGTCCTTGAACATATCAGCCAGATTGTATTGGCGAATGACATCTTGGCTTGCGATGATTTTGTCGCGGTCTTCGGCTAGCTTGGTTTTTTTCTGCTCCTTCTGGGCAATATCAGCTTGCAGTTCCACTTTTCGCGCTTGTTCTTCTTCCAGGACTCCTCCCAGACGTTCTGAAATCACAACGTTACGCACATCAGCAATTTTGCTGGTCAGTTGATTAGCTTCATTGTGTAAGTTGAGAATAACGTTTTTGACATCTTTATTCAGGCTGCGGATCTGCTCTGAACGTGCTTCTAACAGCGTATCCCGGGTTTCATCGTCCAGCTCAGGATTTTCCAGCTCTGCATCAATTTCGACGATGGTCTGAAAGTATTCTTGAGGAGGGAGCTGCCGCAGGATCGTTTGCAGGTGAGGCACAGAGATACGTACCGTTTCGTCAAGATCACGGCTGTATATGCCGACCCGCAGCGTTTTTTCCTGGATTATTTCAATGCCTGAAGTTTGCTGCTGTACCAGACGCCAGATATTTTTCACCGCTTGATTCAAAGCTTTGATGTTAATTTCTGGATAAATAGCAGAGTTTTGTGGAAAAGTGATAATTTCAGTCATTTTAATGCTCCTTTTTTCTATTTCCTATGTAATACAGGGGAGAGTTGTGATTAGTTATAGCGCTGTTTGTACTCTTTCAACGCCTCATCGAAAACCTTGACCAGTTGTTTAGCGGAACCTTCTACCTCTTTCCAAGGGCTTATCACTTGCTGGAATTTAGTGATAAAAGAGGTCAGTTTCAGTGCATCGTTAATTTCGGCGAATTTATCTTTGGAAGCATTGATCTGAGTTAGCATGGCTTGCCACATGTAATCCAAGTGGTTCAGTGCGATTTCTGCATCCAGCAAACGGGTATCAATATCGCTAAAGTCAAGAGACAAATTAGCCATAGATTCTTGCAATGCACGTTTACCTTTGATGCTTTCTTCCAGGCCGCGCACTTCTTCGATCAATACGTTTTTCCGTTTACGTACTTCCTCTGCTTTAGCACCAAAAATACCACCTGTAATAGCAAGGCCAATAAGTCCCGCAGCGATGCCGGAGAAAGCCAAGCCCACGAATTTGTCGTAGTCTTTCTTAAGCTGAGTGATTTCTGCTTTTTTCTCGCTAATTTTTTCATCCAGATCTTTGATGCCAACTGACATTTTATTGTCTTTCATCAGCTTTTTCTTATTTTCTACCTGTGGCTGTAAACCAAATGCAATACCGCCATTTGAGAGCCTGCCGCCGATCAATTTGAGCTTGAAATCAGATACTTCGGTTTTGACTTTTTCGGTTTTCTGTTGTTGTTTTTGAATATCGTTCTTCATGTTATCCAGGATTTCTTCCAGTGCGTGCGACACCTCTTTATCTTCATTGGTGTAGGTGATACTGGCTAATTGTCCATCCGATAACTCTCCCAGTTTTTTCTTTATGCGTTCAATAATTGGCATCTCATTAATGATGCTGATGATATTCCCTCCGGTCTCGGTAATTTGTTTACCGACAATTTCCAGATCGATACTCTGTTGCATAATATCGTTTTCCACTCCGCTCCAGCTAAGTGAGTGAATGCGGATTTCTTCAAATAAAGTATGAATATCTGCTGGTTCCAGTCCAGGAATATCGACCTTTTGGTAGCCTAGATAGTTTTTCACTTCCTCCAGATTAAAAGGCAGTGAAAGACCTTTCTTAACATACAATTTGATATTAATAAGGTCTTCTTTGGTAAATATTCCGCCGGGGCGGGCAACACCTGCTTGTTTACCTGTCAGTAATTGCAAGGTAGCTGAGGGAATATCTGTTTCATTCAGTGTTTTTTCCGCTGGAAGTTGAACTAATAACATATATTTCTCCATTATTGGTTATTGCTTTATTGAAAAAATTGTTAAATACATCAAGGCACAACCGGATGTCATAATACCCATGCTGTTGAATTTTCGTTGTATTTTTTATTGAGTAATCTTAATTAAAAATACATTGATTAGCGTGATTGTTTGTTGAAAAAATAGATTAATTCATAATTTTAATTAAACATTTGCCTTCATTTTGAGCGGAGTTGAAATTAGGTATTTTTAATATATAAATGTGATATATATGGAATTAAATATTGTTATTTTTTTAATGGTTGATAGTTAAGTTTGAAAGTAATACTTTGGTTTGCTTGTTTATTTGTTTTGATTTTTTATATTATTTCTTGATGTTAGCATGAAAAATATGAAATATTTAAATACTATTTGTATGAAAATGTATTTTAAAACAAGTAATTACATTTGTGTTGTTATGTAATGATTATATAATCTCTTTCTTTTTGATTTACCGTTTATGGCATGTTTAAAACATGGGTAAGATTGCACCCTACTTATCTTGTGTCATGAAATAAAGATTTAGAACCCTATTTTTACTAAAGTCTTAATTGTTCATATAATGGCCGGAGTTAACAAATAAGGGGGGTGTTTTTATAATTCTATTTTACTATTGTGCAAATAAGATATGTTTTTTAGAGAAAGGATTTTATTCGGAAAATAAAGGTTTTTTTATTTCCTGGCTTATAATAACAGTCTTTATTTAGTAAATTTTTAGTAGTAAGTGAAAGAGTTGCCTTGTTGCAAATTACATAGTGCAAATTGATCATATTAATGAACTTAATATTCGTTATCGGAAGAGCAAAACGTCTGATTTATGCTGTCTCAACATTGTAGAGAGAGTCTTCGCCGCTAATATAATTGAATACGTATAACTACACAAATAATCAGGGCTTTAATTATTATTAATGCTCCGTATAATCCTACTTTTTATCATGTTTTTTGGGGCAAAGACTATAAATCAAGTTGCCAAGGTGGTCGTTGATGCAGGCAAAGGCTGGAGAAGGTAGTGATAGAGCAAGATTCAATTGATACTGGGTGAATCCTTATCTGTTGTACCGCTTATGGCTGCAAGTTGTCAGATAAAGCACCGTAGTCGGTGAAAACAAGTCTTCGATTAAATGGCAATTCATTGAACTAGGATAAAGAAAAAATTATCCGTGTCGTTAAGCTGACAGCGAGCTTTTATCAATGTTTTTTGAGTGAAATATGTCAAACAGCGCATTTAACCGCCGCTGGGCGGAACTTTTATTGGAAGCACTTACCCGCCACGGATTACGTCATGTTTGCATTGCGCCAGGTTCACGTTCCACGCCTTTAACAATGGCCGCGGCGGAAAATAACAAACTGATTTGTCATACCCATTTTGATGAACGCGGGTTAGGCTATCTGGCACTGGGATTAGCCAAAGCAAGTAAAGAGCCGGTTGGGATTATCGTCACTTCCGGGACGGCGGTGGCAAACCTCTATCCTTCATTAATCGAAGCTGGCTTAACGGGTGAACGCATGGTTTTCCTGACTGCCGATCGGCCACCAGAATTGATAGATTGCGGTGCGAATCAAGCTATTCATCAGCAGGGTATTTTTGCTTCTCATCCATCTCAGACAATTTCTTTGCCAAGACCAACAGACGATATCGCTGCAAGCTGGCTGGCTTCTGTCATAGATAATGGTATGGCGAACTTGCAACACGGGGCCTTGCACATTAATTGCCCATTCGCGGAGCCGTTATATGGTAATGAAGAGCCTTCTTATTATGCGTGGCGGCAACAGCTAGGCAACTGGTGGAACAGTAATAAGCCTTGGTTAAGTCAGCCGGCGATCTGTGCGGTGGCAGAAGTGCCGGATTGGAGATATTGGCAACAGAAACAAGGGGTTGTACTGGCTGGACGAATAAGTGCTGAAGAGGGGATTTATGTTGCTGAATGGGCAAAAACGTTAGGCTGGCCGCTGATTGGTAATGCGCTTTCACAAACCGGGCAACCATTGCCTTGTGCCGATTTATGGTTGGATAATCCTCACGCACAGGCAATTTTGGCGCAAGCGCAACTGGTTGTTCAGTTTGGTTCCAGTCTGATGGGAAAACGTCTGTTGCAGTGGCAGGCTAAATGCCAGCCGGAGGAGTTTTGGATTATTGATCCAATTCCTGGCCGGCTTGATCCCGCCAATCATCGTGGCAGAAAATTAACCTGTAGTATTGCTGACTGGTTACTGGCTCATCCGGCACAATCGCGTGCATCGTGGGCAGAAGAGCTGATAATCTGGTCAGAGAAAGCAGTTAACTGCGTCAAAACAGAATTAGCAGGGAAGTTCAGTGAAGCCGCCGTAGCTTATCAATTAGATGAATTACTGCCTGAATATGGACAGTTATTTGTGGGTAACAGCCTGATTGTGCGTTTGATAGATGCACTTGGGCAATTACCGGCAGGGTATCCGGTCTACAGTAACCGGGGGGCAAGCGGTATTGATGGATTGATTTCCACTGCGGCAGGCATGCAACGGGCAACGGCAAAGCCAACTCTGGCGATTATCGGTGATTTATCTGCACTTTATGATCTGAATGGCCTGGCATTGCTGCGTCATCCTTCTGCGCCAACCGTATTAATTGTGGTAAATAATAATGGCGGACAAATTTTCTCTTTACTGCCTACGCCGGAAGAGGAAAGGCAACGTTTTTACTGTATGCCTCAGCATGTTAATTTTGATCATGCGGCGGCGATGTTTGGTTTGAATTACGCCAGTCCACAAAGCTGGGCTGAATTACGGCAATGTACTGAGCAGGCATGGCAACAAAATGAAACCACGCTGATTGAACTGAAAGTGCCAGATAAAGAAGGGGTTGAGTGTTTGCAACAGCTTTTAAAACAGGTGGCTATGTTGTGAGTCTGGCTGGTCGCAAGTTCAACAGTCACAATGACCGTCCTTGGTTGGTGTGGTTGCATGGATTATTGGGTAGTGGCGATGAATGGTTGCCATTAGTGAATCTGTGCGCTCATTATCCCTCATTGGTAATCGATCTGCCTGGTCATGGTGATTCCAAGGATGTTCAGGTAAAAGATTTCACCGATATGAGTCGTCTGCTGTCTGAAACGTTAACAAAACAGCAAATTGATAAATACTGGCTGATTGGCTACTCCTTAGGGGGCCGTATCGCTATGAGTCATGTCTGTTATGGTGATATTCAGGGATTGTGTGGGGTGTTGGTTGAAGGAGGAAACCCCGGTTTGTTCTCCCAACAGGAGAGAGATGCCCGTCTTGAACATGATAGATGCTGGGCCAGACGTTTTCGTTCTCAGCCGATTGAACAGGTTTTGTCCGATTGGTATCAGCAGGCGGTTTTTTCTGATCTATTACCTGAACAGCGCCGGCAACTGATCAACGTACGCAGTCATAATTATGGCGATGGTGTGGCTGATATGCTGGAAAATACCTCGCTTGGATACCAACCTTGGCTGGTGCCTGAACTGCAACAATTGGCGTTACCTTTTGCTTATCTGTGTGGCGAAAAAGACGAAAAATTTCAGCAAGTAGCAAAGTACTGCGCTTTACCACTGCAAACCATTGCGCATGTTGGGCATAATGCTCATCGATCGAACGCGGCGGCGTTTGCTGCGGCAGTAAACCATTTTTTATCACTCTTTGATTGAAGGAATACGAATATGATTTACCCGAGCGAAGAAGAGCTGTATGCCCCGATTGAATGGCAGGACTGCTCTGAAGAATTTGAAGATATTCTTTATCACAAATCCATTGATGGCATTGCTAAAATCACCCTCAATCGCCCGCACGTACGTAATGCGTTCCGTCCATTGACTGTTCAAGAGATGATGCAAGCGCTGGATGATGCCCGTTATGATGACACTATCGGTGTGATTATCCTGACCGGTATGGGTGAAAAAGCTTTTTGTGCTGGCGGCGATCAAAAAGTCCGGGGTGACTACGGTGGTTATCAAGATGCCAGAGGCACCCATCACCTGAATGTGCTGGATTTCCAGCGTCAGATCCGTACTTGTCCAAAACCCGTCGTTGCTATGGTGTCCGGATACGCGATTGGGGGCGGTCATGTATTGCATCTGGTGTGTGATTTGACTATCGCTGCTGATAACGCTGTTTTTGGTCAGACTGGGCCTAAAGTCGGTTCTTTTGACGGCGGTTGGGGGGCATCTTATATGGCGCGGGTTGTCGGTCAGAAAAAAGCCCGCGAAATTTGGTTCCTGTGTCGTCAATATGATGCGAAACAAGCACTGGATATGGGGCTGGTTAACACCGTTGTACCTTATGCAGATCTGGAAAAAGAGACTGTTCGCTGGTGCCGTGAAATGCTGGAAAATAGCCCAATAGCCTTGCGTTGTCTGAAAGCTGCTCTGAATGCTGACTGTGACGGCCAGGCTGGATTGCAGGAGCTGGCCGGTAACGCCACTATGCTTTTCTACATGACAGAAGAAGGTCAGGAAGGGCGTAACGCCTTTAATGAGAAACGCCAACCTGATTTCAGCAAATTTAAACGTAACCCATAATGCGTACTGCAACTTTATACCGGTTCAGACTGCCGCTGGAGGCAGGCGTTATCCTGCGATATCAGCGGCTTAAAACCCGTGATGGTTTGTTGGTTCACTTGCAGGAAAATGGTCAACAGGGATGGGGCGAAATTTCACCCCTGCCGGAATTCAGCAAAGAAACTGTTGAGCAGGCGGGGGAAGCTGCGGTGGAATGGCTTAAACTGTGGTGCCTTGGTGCTGAACCGGGCGAAAGTGAATTGCCTTCTGTCGCATTTGGGATTAGCTGTGCATTAGCTGAATTACAGGGTGAATTGCCGGAAGAAGCTGATTACCGGAAAGCGCCACTGTGTAGCGGTGATCCTGATGAACTGATTGTTCGTCTCAGTGAAATGAGTGGGCCGAAGGTTGCTAAAGTGAAAGTCGGGCTGTATGAAGCGGTGCGTGATGGTATGGTGGTGAATGTTCTGCTGGAAGCGGTACCGGATTTATCTTTGCGACTGGATGCTAACCGTAGCTGGAGCCGCGCTAAAGCGGATGGTTTTGCTAAATATGTTGATCCTGATTACCGCCACCGGATTGCCTTTTTGGAAGAGCCTTGTCAAACCCCGGCAGAATCTCTCGCTTTTGCCTGTGATACTGGGATCGCCATTGCCTGGGATGAGAGTCTCCATGATGAAGGTTTCAACGTGGAGGCCCAGGAAGGTGTTGCTGCTATTGTAATCAAACCCACCTTGACAGGAAGCCTTGCCCGTTGCCGTCAGTTAATTTCAACAGCGCACAATGCCGGATTGGAAGCGGTGATCAGCTCCAGTATTGAAACCAGTTTTGGTCTGACTCAACTTGCCCGCATTGCTCATTGGCTGACGCCTGCGACCATTCCAGGGTTGGATACGCTGGAACTTATTCAGTCTCAGTTAGTGCGCCGCTGGCCGGATAGTACGATTCCAGCGATCGGATTGGATGAATTGGACATCGCATGGCGCAGTTAAATCCATTTACCCAGTGGCCGTGGCGCTACTGGGCATCTTTTAACCCCGAAAAGATTGCCATTCGGTTGTGTGACCGCGTTTTAAACTGGCATCAGTTGGTTGCTGCTTTGGATGTGATCGCGGCAAATTTCCGCCAACAGGGGGTAATTGAAGGTAGTGGCGTAATGCTACGGGGGAAAAATAGCGAACAGATGTTGCTGAGTTATCTCGCAGCACTACAGTGTGGCGCCCGGGTGTTGCCACTGAATCCTCAGTTGCCAGAAGTACTGCTGTCTGAATTACTGCCTCATCTGAATATTGATTTTGTTGCTGATTTCTGTGGTGGCGATTTGCCGGTTATAGATGCCAGATCCCTTGATTGGCAAAGTGAACCACTGAATTTTGATGCTAACTCAGCAGCGTGGGATGCAATGCGCCCTGCCAGTATGATTTTGACTTCCGGCTCTTCCGGGTTACCTAAAGCTGCCGTTCACTCAATTCATGCGCATTTTTCCAGTGCGCGGGATGTCCTTTCTGTGATGAATTTTCAGCAGCAAGATAGCTGGTTGCTCTCATTGCCGTTGTTTCATGTATCTGGTCAGGGGATTATCTGGCGTTGGTTAATGAAAGGGGCTGCTTTGGTATTGAAAAATATTAATCCACTGGAGCAGGCTTTAGCCGATTGTACTCACGCTTCATTGGTTCCGACTCAGCTCTGGCGGTTATTGGAGCAGTCGCAAAATCAGCCGCCGAATTTGAAGGAAGTGCTGCTGGGTGGGGCGATGATCCCTGTTGAATTGACGCAAAGGGCAGAGCAGCAAGGTATTCGTTGTTGGTGTAGTTATGGTTTAACCGAACTGGCTTCAACAGTATGCGTTAAACGGGCCGATGAGTTGCCTGGTGTGGGAAATCCATTACCGGGCAAGGAAGTTCGATTGATCAAGGAGGAGATTCAAATTCGTTCTGACAGCCTAGCCTGTGGATATTGGCTGGATGGAAAATTACAACCGTTGGTTGATCGTGACGGCTGGTTTCATACCCGTGATCGGGGAGTGATACAGCAGGGTGAATTACGAATACTTGGCCGGATGGATAATCAGTTTTTCAGCGGTGGAGAAGGCATTCAACCGGAAGAGATTGAACGAATGATTAATACCTATCCGCAGGTAGAACAAAGTTTCGCTGTTCCTGTGCCCGATCCTGAATTTGGTTATCGACCTGTCGTTGTCATTGATAGTAACTCGCCTGAAATTATTGATTTATTACCTGAATGGTTGGTTGATAAACTGGCTGCTTTTCAGCGCCCGGCAGCTTACTATCTCTTACCTCAGCAGTTTAAAAATGACGGTATTAAAATTTCCCGTCAGCAGATCAAAAAATGGGTATTGGATTTACCTGGTTTCTCTTGAGCTATTTTGATTTGCTATCAATATGCTGAATTTCGTACTGCCCATTATCACTGATGGAGTCATGGGCAGAGATAATTAATGATATGGTGTTGTTAGCAATCAGTCTTTAATTTTTGCAGTGCTTTTTCGACACCAGCGCCATATTCTGGGTGAACTTTTCTAAATAGCTCAACCTGACGGCGTTGAGTCTCTTCATGTGCTTGTGACAGTTCACTGGCGATACGGTCGAACATACGCTGACGCTCTTTACTGTTGATTAAGTTAAACAGTGCGCGGGGCTGACTGAAATAATCTTCATCTTTACGGTGGTTCCAGTGGTCAGCATCTCCTTCTAAAGACAATGATGGGTGTTTGAATTCAGGTTGTTCTTGGAACAACCCGGCGTTGTTTGGTTCATAAGTCACTGTGTTTCCGCTGTTGCCATCTACACGCATTGCTCCATCACGGTGGTAATTATGGAACGGACAGCGAGGTGTATTAACTGGAATTTGATGGTGGTTAACGCCAAGGCGATAGCGTTGAGCATCACCATAGGAGAACAGGCGGCCCTGTAACATCTTATCAGGGGAGAAACTGATACCTGGCACGACATTCGCAGGGTTGAAAGCGGCTTGTTCAACTTCTGAGAAGTAGTTCTCAGGGTTACGGGTCAGCTCAAAATAACCGACATCAATCATTGGGTAATGGCCATGAGGCCATACTTTTGTCAAATCAAACGGATTGTATGGCACCTGAGAAACGTCTTTCTCTGGCATAATCTGAACTTTTAATTTCCAGCGTGGGTAATCTTCTTGCTCAATTGCAGTAAACAAGTCACGCTGAGAGCTTTCGCGATCTTTACCGACCAGCGCTTCCACCTCATCATCCAAAAGATTTTTAATGCCCTGTTGACAACGGAAATGGAATTTCACCCAGAAACGTTCATTATCTGAGTTGATAAAGCTGAATGCATGGCTACCAAAACCGTGCATATGGCGGAAAGATCTCGGTATGCCACGGTCACTGAAATCAATGGTTAATTGATGCAGTGATTCAGGTTGATGAGAGAAGAAATCCCATTTATAGGCAGGATTTCGCAGGTTGGTATGCGGATCACGTTTAACTACATGGTTAAGGTCTGGGAATTTCAGGGGGTCACGAAGATAGAATATCGGGGTATTGTTACCGACTAAATCCCAGTTACCTTCTTCAGTATAGAACTTAAGCGCAAAACCACGAATATCACGTTCCGCATCTGCTGCCCCGCGCTCACCGGCAACGGTTGAGAAACGGGCAAACATTTCTGTTTGTTTGCCTATTTCAGAGAAAATCTTAGCTTTGGTGTACTTAGTGATATCGTGAGTAACGACAAAGGTTCCATAAGCTCCAGAGCCTTTGGCGTGCATACGGCGCTCTGGAATAACTTCACGGTCAAAATGGGCAAGTTTTTCTAAGAACCAAACATCTTGTAACAACATAGGACCCCGTTGGCCTGCGGTTATGACATTATTATTGTCAACGACAGGGGCTCCGGCATTCGTTGTAAGTCCTCTCTTTTTCATCACACTTCTCCTGTTTTACATGAAAAAAAACAGCGTAATCGCTGATTAAAAAAAACAGTTCTGGTCAAATGTTAAAATTCAAATGTTGTATTTTTTCTATAAGTTATTTATTGTTTTCTTCTTTACTGTTTAATATTAAATTATTTATATAGTTAATTATTAAGTAAATGAAATGAAAAATTCACACATATTTAGTAAGTATAGATGATTCATTTCCTTTTGTTGTCTACAGGTTTAGTTCTATTTAAGTAAGATGCTTAACATTAAGTAAATAAAGAGGAAATATATGAAGGCTTATTTTGCCGCAGCAGCAACCAGTTTATTGTTCATTGCCGGGACAGCCAATGCGATTTCGGTGAATGTTCAGGCTGGTCGCCATTTCACCAATACTTCAGCTGCAATTGGTGATAACGGTGCTGGATTATCTTTTAACGGTAACTGGGCACGCAGTGATCATAATGGGCAACTGGGAAGTTTGGGAACCGCCTTCAGCCTGCCCGTCGGCCCATTGACCGCTAGCATTGGCGGTAAGGTGCTTTATTTATCGCCTAAAGATGGGGAAAAGGGTGAGGCATTGGCAGGCGGTATGGGTTTGAGTTGGGCGGTTATGCCGTCTTTATCTCTGTACGGTGAAGTTTACGGTGCGCCATCCAGTTTAACTTCGGGCATTGATTCTTATACTGAAGCGACGGGGGGATTGCGTTTTACTGTATTTAAGCCGTTGACAGTGGATGCAGGTTATCGAGTGATGAATATGAGAGGGAAAGAGGGCTACAGGGATAACAAACTGGCTGATGGGTTTTATGTTGGCGCCGGTTTAAATTTCTAAACTGTTTTTATGAACTCAGTCCGCATCATTTCTGATGCGGACAATTTCAACTTAGGGTTAACCCACTTCTGGCAGCAGTCCGCTGACAATACCAATCTGGATAGCAATAACTGCGATGCCACAGAGAAATACCAGCGCCAAAGCGAGCTTTCCGCCTATTACCCGATAAGCTGTTTGTTCAATTTGGCGGCTGCGCCATGCCAGTATTGAAGGCAGCAGCAGAGCAAGAATAGACAGTGCTACAGCGGCGAAAGTCAGAGCCATAACAAAGTTTGGATAGTACAACGCGCAAAGCAAGGGCGGAACAAAAGTAATCATCCCTGTTTGCAGGCGGCCTGCCGCATTGTTACGGCGTTTGAACAGATCCGCCATGTAATCAAATAGACCTAAAGAGACACCAAGAAATGAGGTTGCCAGCGCCAGGTCAGCAAACAGACGAACAGCAAGCTCTACACGGGGAGTGGCAACGACGTCTCTCACTGCCTGTAACAGCCCATTCAGCCCCGCCTGTTCTGCGAGTATGCCGACAAAAGTATGGGAAGAAATGGCTCCCAGTGTTGCTAATTGCCACAGAATATAGGCCGTCAATGGGATAGCACTGCCGATAACAAATATTTTGCGTAACTTGCGGGTATCGCCGCCCATATAGCTCACGATGCTTGGCACACTGCCGTGAAAGCCAAAAGAGGTGAATACTACGGGAATTGCTGATAATACCAGACCTTGCTCCAGGGGCATGGAGAGCAGGTTAGTGTTTTTGATATGAGGCATCATGACTGCCAACATAATCACTAGAAAGATGATTTTTGCAGTAAACAGCAAGCGGTTAATCATATCGACAGATTGAGTACCGATAGTAACAACACAACCTGCGACCATGGTGAAAATCAGTATTCCGAATGAGATCGGAACAGGTTTATCCAGCCATGAAGACAGGCTGCCTGCAAGCAATTCACCGGCGCCGCTGATATAAGCGGTGGTCAGGGCATACATCAGGAATAACATACTGAAACCGGTAAGCCATTGACCACCACGTCCCAGATAACGTTTTGCCACGGTTCCTAAACCGGTATCTGCTGGGCTGTACTGATAAACTTCTACCAGCAATAAAGCGGTATAGCTCATCAAAACCCAAAGAGCGACTAACATCACGAAGGTTGTCCCAAAACCAACACCGGCCGCAGCCAGTGGCATAGCCAGCATCCCTGCACCAATTGTCGTCCCGGCGACGATAAAAATACTGCCAATAGTGCGATTCTTCACGCTTTCCTCTGCTTCTGAACTGATTGAAATAGTTATGGAAACGAGGCTAAAGGATTAAGTTATTTCTGTCAAATAACGGTTACAGTATGTGTAAATAAATAATTACATTATGTGTGTTTGTATTATTCTGGATTGTGTATTTCGTTAAGTATGGAAAGTTACTAATTCTATTAAATGTTAATAAATAAGGTTATTGATCACATTTAAAAGTAATATTCATTATTATTATCTGAATTGACGGGTAAGATAAGACATTATTAATTCTTTTAACAATTAACTTATTGTGAAATGAAATTTATCAATGGAAAGAATATTTGTTTGTCTTAGAAGATTCGCGGTATCTGTTGTGTTAGCTATAGCTATATCAGGGGAGGCTTATGCTTCAGAGTTTATTAGCCCCGCAGATCAGGAGATTATCACTCAACAACAGAAGGTATTGCTGCAGCAAGCTCAACAGCAGCGTGATGCTATGCGTAATAACATTACTTTATCTCCATCTTTAGAGCCCAAGCCTGATGGAGTTGAATCTATTTGCCATACTATTAACCATATTCAATTTGACAGTGTTGAAAGCCTTTCCCGATCAGTGCGGGAAGATTTAACACGGCCTTATTTATCCCGTTGTTTAACCTTACAGGATATCAATGGGCTGGTGCGTAAAGTATCGAATGCCTATATCGAACGGGGTTATGTCACTTCCCGCGCTGGACTCAGGGCGCAGGATTTATCTACCGGTATCCTCATTATTACCGTGAGCGAAGGTAAAGTTGAATCAATCAGCCTTGACGATGAAACACCGCTCTCATTGAAAATGGCCTTTCCGGGAATAGTTGGTAAAACGTTGAATCTACGGGATATTGAACAAGGGATGGAACAATTTAACCGGCTTCCTTCCCAACAGATGACGATTGATATTCAGCCCGGAAAGCAACCCGGTTATTCTGCGATTATCTTGAAACGAGTATCACATCGTGTGTCGGTCAGTGCCAGCTTTGGAACGGATAATAGTGGTCAAAAAAGTACAGGCACTGGACAAATCAATGTCAGTGTGAGTTTGGATAATCTATTACATTTTGCTGAACAGTGGTCATTATCAGCCAGCCGTAACAGTGACTTTCGTAATAACCACCAGAGCCGGAGTCTCTCTTCCTATGTAACAATTCCTTATGGCTACTGGCTGTTTACCTACCAATATTTGTGGAATGATTCTTTTCAAATCATTCCGATCGACTCACAAATCTATCGCTATGAAGGTGACAGCCAAACTCATCGGCTGGTGGTAAATCGGACGTTATATCGTGACGGTAAGCAGAAACTTGTACTGAATGTAGGAATGATGCGCCGTCAGACGACCAACGTGATGGCGGGAAAGAAATTATCTATTAGCAGTCCGACATTAAGTGTTATCAACTTTGGCGTTAATTACAGTTCAGTACTGGCGGGTGGTTATATCACTTTCAATCCTGTACTGAGTCGTGGCCTATCCGTGTTAGGTGCTACAAAAGATGACCCACATTTCCCCGATACTCCACGGAGTCAATTTCGCAAATTCAGTCTGAGTGCTAGCTATTTTATTCCGGTCACGGATTCCATTTATTACCTCTCATCCATTTACGGCCAGACCACATTGGACAACCTTTACGCCAGCGAACGCCTCTCATTGGGCGGGCAATACTCCGTTCGGGGGTTTAAAGAGCAATACCTTACCGGTAATCGCGGTGGATATTTGCGCAACGAATTGAATTGGCAGGTGTCAAAGTTTTCCGCACTGGGTGAACTGGCCTTAATCGGTGCGTTGGATGCCGGTTGGTTACAGAAAAAAACAGGACAAATTGATGGCGGTAACGTTGCAGGTACTGCGCTTGGTGTCTCACTGACCAATCGCAGGTTCAGCCAGATGATGACTTTAGGAACGCCATTGACCCACCCTAACCATCTGAAACCGGATAACTGGGTGGTTTACTGGTCTGCATCACTGATTTTTTAGTGATGTAATACAGGGAGTTATACCAATAACCTTGTACTTAAATTAAGAAAGGATAGAACGATGGATAGACGTAACAACCCTATGGCAAGGGGCGCTTGTTATCTTTTAATTTATCTGACCTCAGTATATCCCCTTCATCCGGCTATAGCCGCTGGGATCACACCTGATAATAATCATACTCAGGTACAAAACCAGGGCAATATCCCGGTTGTGAATATTGCTACTCCTAATGGAGCAGGGATATCTCACAACACCTATAAAGAGTTTAATGTTGCTACTCAGGGCGCTGTACTCAATAACGCCACTCAGGCGGCTAAATCACAATTAGCCGGGCAGATAAATGCAAACAGCAACTTGAAAGGTAAAGCAGCCGAATTAATTATTAATGAAGTCACCGGTAACGGGCGGTCTGACCTTCAGGGCAAGTTGGAGGTGGTAGGTAATAAAGCCAATGTGATGATTGCCAACCCTAACGGCATTACCTGTGATGGCTGTGGCTTTATTAATACCTCCAGCGCAACACTGACTACCGGGAAACCTCAGTTTGACAAACAGGGTGCATTGGAAGCATTGGAAGTCAAAAAAGGCCAAATTACGATTGGTGGTAAAGGGTTGGATGGCAAGGCGACAGATTATATTGACATTATCAGCCGGGCGACTGAGTTAAATGGAAAAATTCAGGCTAACAACTTGTCTTTTACACAGGGCGCTAATCGGATTGATTTTAACGATGGCACAGTGAAAAAAATCACAGGGGAAGGCGCTAAACCTCAATTAGCCGTTGATACCAAAGCATTAGGCGGCATGTATGCCAATAAAATTCGTTTGGTTGCTACTGAAGATGGCGTTGGGGTTAACTTGAAAGATTTAATCAGCGACCAGCGTGATATTACTTTAAATGTTAATGGTAAAATTGAACTGGGAAATGCCAAAGCTAAAATGGATTTTAATCTTAGTGCCAGAGAAACTCATATCGCTCCCAATATTAAGATACAGGCAGAACGGGATATTACCTTGGCAAACACGGCACTGGAGAATAAAGGCAGCGTAACCGCTGGTCGGGATATGCGGGTATTCGGTGACACCGTGCGTAATACCGGTGATAAAGCCTTGCTGCAAGCCAACAATAATATGTGGATACAAAAAGATGCACAGGGAAATAAAGGTCAGTTAGTCGAGAATAGATCGGCAACGATAAAAACCGTGAAGGGGGATTTGGTTGTCAGGACTAATGCGCTGAATAACGCCCGCAGTATCTATTATTTTGAAAAAAGAGAAACAGCACCCAACCCGGCAGATAAGAATTTCAACATTCTCGAAGCGCAATATAAGCATGGACATAATTTAAAAAGTATGCAACCCAGTGTTCTCACATCGGGTGGAAATATTTATATTAACAGTGATATATTATCAAATCAGGAATTGAGCAAAATTGAAGCCGAAAAAGATATTTTCTTAACCGGAAAAAAACTTTTAAATACAAGCAGAATATCTGAGGAAACATCAGGGTATCTTAATCTCTTTGAATACTTCCCTAAGGACACTTATGTATCTATAACCGATTCACTTAATACCCCCTCCGGTATCTATAAACTTTCTTCTAATAAGATCCTTGAAAAAATCAACACATATCACCAATGGGATGATAAAAGTTATCATATTTTATCGCCAGGTGAAGTAAAATATGATATAAAAGAAGACAACCTTATTCTTGAACGGGCAAGTATCATAGCAAAAGGTAATCTTATCGCTGACTTTAGCGACAGCATTAATATTGATACTGACTACCCTCATAAATCCCCTTCTGGTTTAGGTTTATTCAATGATCGCCCAATCGACAGTGAAAAACTGCCAGAAATATTGTCAGCTAAAAATATCTTATTGCATGGTGGACAAATAACCCTCAAGGATAAAATTAGAGCCTTTGATGAATTAAATATTATTTCTGAGAACGATATTGTCCTCAAGAATTCAATACTTTCATCACAAAATAGTTTATCTATTGCTGCCGTAAATAATATCAATATCTGGAAAAGTAATATAAAAGGAAGGGATGTCACTGCTATCAGCCGTAATGGCGACATTCAGTTTAAGAATGGTGATCAATTCGGTTATCTCTGGGGCCAATATGCTACTGGCGATCACCCAGCATCAAACAAGTTAGGTGCTAGCGGTAATTTAACTATCAACGCCGGTAAAAACCTTCTTTTACAAAATGTCTATTTACAGCCGAGTAAAAATATATCTCTGATAGCCAACAGTGATGTTACGATAGAAAACCATGCAGATACCTATATTTTTGCAAAATCAAAGAAAAGAAATGAGCGCTTACCTATAGCAGGCATGTTGAATGCCTCAGAATCATTGACGATTAACGCCGGGGGTAATCTTTATGCTAAAGGCTCAGATATGTCAGCCGGAAAAGATATTTATTTAAGTGCGGCAAAACAGATTGATCTGAGTTCTGCTGAATTAGGAGATCGGGGAAGTCTTCTCATACCCAGCGACTCATCAGAACTCAGCAGCAAAATTTTTGCAAAGAATAATATCAGCATAATGAGCGGTGGTGATATTCATGGGAAAGCTGTTCAGATACAGGCTAACGGTAACACATTATTATCCGCAGGAGGAAATATCACATTGCCTTCCCTTGCTTATTCTGCAATTAACAAGGCGAATGATAACAACAAAGATGACCGACATATTATTGCTCAAGTCCGTGGTGATAAAAAACTGACAATAGCGGCAAATGGTACCCTCACTACTGCGGGTACTAAATTGACTTCTGATGGTGATGTCACGCTCTCCTCCGGTGGCAATATGCGTTTTGAATCGGTACAGAATCACACCTACCGGGAAGGTAATAGGGAATTCACCGAATCGGTGACTCAGCAAGGCACTGAATTGACTAGCGGCGGTGTACTGACCGTTATCTCAAACGGTAGCATTCTTTTACAGGCCACTAAACTGGCTACTAAAAGGTGCGATGGATGTCGCGGCAAAAGGTGGCTATCTATACGCTCAGGCGATGGAAGAATCCAGCCACTATGAGAAAACAGAGACAAAGCGTAAATGGTATGGCAAGAAGAAAACCATTAAACGTACCCGTCATGATGTCACTAATAAAGTTACTGAATTTACCGCTGGTGGTGATATTAATCTGTTAAGCCGGGATGACAGTACTTATGAAGCCAGTAAAATCTCCACTAATAAAAATGCCAAACTGACCAGCACTCACGGTAAGGTCAATTTTAAAGCGGTAAAAAATACCACTTTCGAACAGACCATTACCAACTCTAAAGGCTTTTATATCAAACATAGGGATAAAGGTTATACCAAAGATACGTGGATTCTTCCTGCTATTCATATCGGCGGAAAACTTACTGTAGATGCAGCAAATGGTGTTAGCGCGGATATCAAAGCAAAAAATGGTCAGACATTACAGAATGCCATATCAATCTTCGGTAATACGCCGGAAACGGCTTGGCTGAAAGGACTCAGTGAACGTAAAGATGTTCAATGGAATTTGGTCAAAGATGCTTATAACAGTTGGGATCACAAGAGCCAGCATTTAAATCCGGTGGTTTCTGCGGTGATTGCTATTGCAGCGGCGGCGGCAACAGCAGGTAGTTCTCTGTCAGCATCTGTCGCATCTTATGCGGGTAATAGCGTTGCGGGTGGTGCGTTAACTGCGGGGATGTCATCACTGGCTGCACAGGCAGCTGTTGCTATTGTGGACAATCAGGGGGATATATCCAAAGCACTAAAAGTATTAGGTAGCAGTGATGCGGTTAAATCAACCATTACCTCAATGGCGATTGGGGGTGCCTTGGCCGGATTTGATTCCTACATGGGATGGGATAAAGCGGCTGATGGCACTACATTAGATCCCACAAAAGCGAAATTACCTCAAATCAGCAATGGTGACTGGAATAAAGTCATCCAGCGGGTCGCGGGTCAATCCATTATCAGTTCCAGCCTGAATACCACCATTAACGGCGGCAGTTTTAAAGATAATTTGACTACGGCTCTGTTGGCTAATATTGGCAGCCAGATTAACGCGGAAGGCGCCCGATTGATTGGTGATAATGGCGAGGTCCTGGGAGTGCCGGGCAAAACGTTAAGCCACGCTGTTGTCGCAGGTATCAGTGCTGAAATTGGCCGGGGGAATGCCAAAGGTGCAATGGCGGGGGCTTTGGCTGCGGAACTGGCGGGTATCATGATGGGAGATAATCTTATCAAAGCCGAAGAATGGCAGAAAACCTCGGAGCGACAAGCACAAATTGCCCGTGTTTTTGGTGGTTTTGCCGGTGCGGTATTTACCGGTAAAGCAGACGGTGCTTATAGTGGCGCAAGCGGTGCGGAGAACACTTTCCGTTATAATTACCTGGCTCATCACCAGCAGCAATTAATGGAAAAAGAACTGGCGGCAGAATCCAACTACCTTAAAAAGGCGCAGATTTTTGCTAAATGGGGTTTGATGAGTGGTTCACAAGATGGTCATCTGGCGGCAGGTTTTGTCTCCGGTATTCCATCAGAACTCTATGATAGCGTGATGGCTATTGTCGGTGCGGTCTCTAATCCTTCGGAAGTCATTGAATCGCTCAGGACACTGTTAATTCAGGAAGATATGCCCGGCTTTATCTGGCAGGCAACAAAGGATAGTTATCTCAAGCAGCTTGATGTTGTCAAAGCCGAATATGAAAAAGCGGGTCCAGAGGGAGCCTATAATGCGGGGCTGGAGATAGGAAAACTGGTTACTGGAATAGCCAGTATGGCTGGCGGTGGCTTGGGGGCGGTTAAAGGATCTACGTCTGCCACGGCTAAGTTATCGAAAATCATCTCAAAAGATCCACACTCAGCAGTAGACATTCGTCATGTGTATCGGGTAGAAAAAGATGGAAGTCAGACCCAAATGGCGTGGGGAGAAGGGAACTATAAGCAGGGGTATCCTTTTGAGGACTTTGTTGCTACGCAGATGCCAGCAGGTTCTCGGTTGCCAGAGAATTTCAAAACTTTTGATTTTTATGATCCCGCTACACGTACAGCTATTAGTGTTAAAACTATAGATACACGTACACCAGCAAGGATAAAAGATCCCAAGCAGATATATACGTCAATGAAAGGGAATATTGATTCAGCGGCAGATTTCCGAGGGTACATTAAAGATGATAAAGAGGTAACATCTTCGATAATTTCACAACGAGAAATGCGTATTGCTGTACCGAAGACAACAACAGTAGATCAGTGGGAGCAAATTAATCGCGCTATAACTTATGGAACAGGTAAAAATGTTAACGTCAAAATCACGGTGGTGAAATAATGAGCGAAAATTTCAAACAAGGGTTAAATGCAAGAGTTAAATTTAATGGTGATTTCTATTCAGTACAAACCTATTCAGGCAATGGCTTATTGGGAGCAGATCCCTCAGGAAGTAACTATTTATTACAGCCAATTGTATCTGATCAAGAGTTGGGAAAGGCTGTGCTTGATGCTTTATCAAAAAGCAGACTAATCCCACTGGATAAGTATGGGGATTATTTTGATCATGATGCAAATGCTGAACAGTATAAAAATTGGATCACCGAGATGATGGAATCTTATGATTACCGTTCAAAACGGCAGTTATTTAAGAAAATGTTAAGCTGTGGTATCTGTATGCTTGATGGTCAAATAACGATCCGGCCATCCCGCCATGAAAAATTGGAAGGCTGGTCTGAAGATGGTATTTCTGAATCTGATCATGTCGTAATTTCTGCGGATAGTTCCCCTGAGGAAGTTGGAGCAGCATTACGATTGGCTTTTTCACGTTGTAGAAGTTATGTTTGACGATAAGGTAACAGTTTATTTTTGCATTGATTATTCATGATCTTTGATTTAGAGAGTTAATTAAGATGGACACGTAATCACTATTATGTGTCCGCTAATTATCTCGAAAAGATTCAAATAGTTATTAAATGAGCCTGACCGCTAAAATTACAGTGGTGAAATAATGAACAATCATCCTGACCAAGGGTTGAATGCCGGAGCTAAATTTAATGGTGATTTTTATTCAATACAAACCTATTCAGGCAACGGTTTATTAGGGGTAGATCCCTTAGGAAGCGAACACCTATTACAGCCAGTTGTATCTGATCAAGAGTTGGGAAAGGCTGTACTTGATGCTTTATCAAAAAGTAGGATAATCCCACTTGATGAGTATGGGGATTATTTTGATCATGATGCAAATGACAAACAGTATAAAAACTGGATCACAGAGATGATGGGATCTTATGGTTATCGCTCAAAACGTCAGTTATTCAAGAAGATGAACAGTTGCAATATTCGCTTGTTAGATGGTGTGATAACTATTATGCCCTATGGTCACAAAAAACTTGAGCTTTGGACAGGACAAGGTATTGTCGAGTCAGATTATGTCATCATCCCGGCAGACAGTTCCCCTGAGGAAGTGGGTGCAGCATTACGGCTAGCTTTTTCACGTTGTAGAAGTTATGTTTGACGATAAAGAAACAGTTTGTTTTTGCATTGATTATTCATGATCTTTGATTTATAGAGTTAATTAACCTCAGCTTCGTTTAAAGATAGCGATCTCATTATCCCGTAGATTCAAGCTCGGTTTTTTAGGCTGGAATGTATAAGCAATAAGACCGGCAGCAACTTCTAACAAAAAA